>CAXAHE010000056.1:0-10351 GCA_963968475.1 uncultured Candidatus Poseidoniales archaeon
CTATAATGTTGTTCGTGTAGGTACGTGAACGATCAATCGATTCAATTTCACTCACTCGTGATAGATTTGAACCAATGGTGGAGAGATAGTATTCTCCAGCTTTGTCATCGTATTGCACGTTTGCACGCTCGATGCTTGGGATACCCTTCAAACGCATGTCACGAATCTTTTCTTCAAGTTGTAAAAGCATAGTGTACGAAGGAGGATTATCCTGCAAGTCAGCAAGATCGTCTTCGTTATGAACACCAGGAATAATGGTAAGAGTACCTGGATTCTTTTCCTTATCTGCTTGTACAAAGAGGCGAAGTGCTCGCTCAAGTTTGTCCTTAACTTCCATGCCAGTCATGTTCTTCTGTTTGAGGTTTCCTTTGTTCAATTTGAGAACGAGTCGTCGTTGAGCAACGTCAGTCTCGATTTGAGCGATGTTAGCAGTCGTTGTAATCTCGAGAGAGGCAGCTAGTTTTTGTGCTTCTTCAGGAGAATTCTTGTCTGGCATCAAACGGATGATCATTGTAGGTGTACTTGGTACCTTACGTGCATCGACAATCTCAATGATACGAGGTAGACCTTGTGTGACGTTGACTGTTGCAACACCCGCATAGTGGAACGTACGCATGGTCATCTGTGTCCCTGGTTCCCCAATGGATTGTGCAGTGATAATTCCTGCTGCTTCGAATGGATCGATACTGGCTTTGTCCAGAGCATTGAATGCATCGTTGATAACAGCAGCCGCTTGCTTCTTCGTCAATTTCTTGAGTCCACGCTTGTGGATTGCGAGCGTCATGTCATGGATGATTTTTCCGCTGAAGCGGTTTGTACCCATGTCATCAACTGCAGCATGAAGAGCTTGGAAGACCTTGTCATCTGCAAGAATATCATCAAAAGAACGTAGTTTCTTTTCAACGTTGTAGATATCGAGATCAACTGCTGTCTTTGCACGAGAACGAGTTCGAGTTCCTCTTGCTCGCATCTTACGAACTTGAGTTACTGGACCTGTTGCTTCAGAACCACTTGCACGGTTCTTCTTCATAGCTCCGTCAATAGTTCCACGAATTGTGGCTGATGTTTCTGAATCAGTTTCGCAGATTTGAGCGATTTCTTGAGCTGTGAGAATCTTGACGTCATCCCACTTTCGATCGTTTGCTAGTGTGTGAGCAAAGTTTTCTGCAATACCCAAATCCATGAGCTTCTTCTTGGTTGCACTCTTAACGACCATCAGTTCTCACCTCCATCGTAATCGACCTCGGTTGACTCATCGTCCCATGCACCAAGGTCTTCTTCACGTTCTTCACGCTCTAGACTTTCACGAGTAACGACTGTTACTCCGTCAGTACCAAGAGCACCATCGATGATGACATCGATGTTGAAGGCAGATCCGTGGACACCACGGCTTGGGTCGATTCCATCTTCTCCATAGGAGAATTGGATGATACGGTTTGCAGTGTTTCGAACAGAGAGCATATCATCGTTGAAGACCTTGAGATCATCCATTGCGTTAATCAATCGGCGTTGCATGTAACCAGACTTAGAAGTACGAACCGCTGTATCGACCAGAGATTCTCTTCCAGAAACTGAGAGCATGAAAAACTCTGTTGGTTCGAGACCACGCTTGAACGAACCTGAGATGAATCCACGGTCTTCTGCTCCACGTCCTCCACGCTTGAAGTGAGGAAGAACACGGTCATCATATCCACGTTCGAGACGCTTTCCACGAACCTTTGCTTGTCCAATCGAACCAGCCATCATGTTCAGGTTATCCATTGAACCACGAGCACCAGAAATAGCCATGTTAACAGCAGCGTTGGTTGAACCAGATTGGTTCAATTCATTCTTCGCAACGTCACCAGCAGCTTGCTTTCCTTCATCGAGCATGACCATGATGTTCTCTTCAAGAGTTTCACGCATTGTTCGGCCAGCACGAGGTTCGTACTTTCGAGGATCTCCCTTAGCAGATTCGAAGTGTGCAAGTTCTTTGTTAACGAGTTCACCAGCTTCTGCGTTTGCTGCATGGATAGCATCAAGCGCTTCAGAGGTCAAATCTTCGTCATCAATACCAGTTGTAAATCCAAGAGATGTACAAGCAGCAATGGAAAGTCGTGTGAATTCGTTTAGGAATCGCGCTCCCTTTTCGGAACCATTTGTTTGCACAATAGCGTCCAACAAACGACCATCTTCAGCACCAATTGCACGCTTGTCAAGTGTACCCGTTACGTTACCGTTACGGACGTGAACTTCGTCACGGCTTCTGGACATGAAGTGCAGATTAATGTTGTCTGGAATAATCAGTGAGATTATGTCGTGACCTCTGAATGCATCTTTGCCGTTTTCGTCCTTGATGATTTCAGGAAGTTGACCAGTGTAGTCGATACTTCCGAGCATTTCAAGACCGTGGGACTTGAGAACGGTTGTTCCAGGGCGCGACAGGAGATAAGCACCAGAAATGTGATCGTGTATACCACCGATAACTGCTCCACCGTAACGAGGTGTGAGGATGTGCTCTTGCACTCTCATCAGAATCTTAGCTTCCGCACGAGCTTCTTCAGATTGGATAACGTGAAGATTCATCTCGTCACCGTCGAAATCAGCGTTGTAAGGAGTACAAACAGCCAAGTTAAATCGGAATGTTTTTCCTTCCATTACACGAACTTCGTGAACCATCATCGACATTCGGTGAAGAGATGGTTGTCGGTTGAAGATTGCAACGTCACCATCGATAAGGTGGCGTTCTACTTGCATACCTGGCTTTGGATTCCCACGAACGTCAACTGTTGAGAGTCGGTCTTCAACAGGTGTTGGCATATCGTATTCATCAGCAGGGCTGCCACAGTGCGGGCAACGAATTTCAAGATGCTCTGGGAGTGGCTCAGGGTCGAGTTTGTCTGCTTGACCTAGTTCATGCAACCATCGATAGTGCAGAACTGCACGAGGATCGTCTTCAGGCAATGGGTGACCGTGAGCGTCTTCACCACGAAGGTTTCGAAGAGTAGCTTCATCATCAACCAAGTAGGTCAGGTCATCTAAACCGCTTCCTTCAAGATTCTGAATTTCACGAATAACCAAACCAGGCAGGAAGTTTGGAGCGAAGAGAACTTCGTTCAGATCATGGCGTAGACCAGGATATGGTTGGCTCTTAAGAGAGTCTCCAGAGTGGCATTCAGGATTGTGGCATCGGAAACCAGCGTTAATCAAACGGCTTCGGGCATTAATTCGAACACGTCGGCCGTCTCCACGGACAATGTAGTTGACACCTGGGTGAATATCAGGTCCACGAAGGATCATCTGTCGCATTTGTTCTCGGTTACGTAAAGTGACACGAATAGGTACGGTCAGTTCCTTTGCAACCTTCTTAGGGACACCAACTTCGTTGATTCCAAGGTACGGGTCAGGAGAGATAACTGAACGAGCACAGAAGTTAACACGCTTACCGGATAGGTTAGAACGGAATCGTCCTTCCTTACCCTTGAGTCGTTGTGTCAGAGTCTTCAATGTACGGCCAGATCGATGACGTGCTGGAGGAATTCCAGATGTTTGGTTATCGAAGTAGGTCGTAACGTGGTATTGTAGAAGTTCCCAAAGGTCTTCAACAATCAATTGAGGTGCACCAGAATCACGATTCTCTTGCAGACGTTGATTGATACGTAGAACGTCGACCAACTTGTGTGTCAAATCGTCTTCTGAACGATCTCCACTGTCGAGTGTAATGGATGGTCGAACGGTGATAGGAGGAACTGGTAGAACCTTCAAGACAGTCCATTCAGGACGGTTTTGCTTGTCCATTCCAATGAAAATCAAGTGTTCCGGAGGAATACTTGCTAACCACTCACGAACGTCACGAGGATTCATCTTTCTCTCGGTCTCTTTTCCACCAGTTGTTGCATTCTCGGTCTTTTCCTTGAATGTCGTAGGCTTGTCGAGACGGATTTCTCCTTGTAGAGATCCACAATGCATACAGGTTCGTCGGTTCTTTGCAGATGCAATCTTTTCGACTTCTTTGATGATGCTTGAGAATTCAGTTGAACCAACACCGTGCTTGGTGATGATATCACGGATACGAGCTCGGTAGTAATCCTGTTCAGACAACTCTGGGTTGGAAGGGTGAGTTTCCTTTGCAGAGTGAAGAAGAACGTTGCTGCAAGAGTTGCAGGTCGACTTCAATGCTGTCTTGATGAGGTTTACGAAACCGATGTGAATAACCGGAAGTTCGAGTTGGATATGTCCAAAGTGACCTGGTGATTCGTCGTACTTACAGTTGTCAGTTGGACAAACCAAACCTGGTTCGATAACACCCATGTGCGAGTCCATCAATCCTTGATTATATGGGCGTCCGTCATCCTTGTAGGTGTCAGGAGTCTTAACTTCGACAGATGACATCTTACGGATTTCACTCGGGTCCATCAGGCTGAAACGAATCTGTGCGATTCGCTTTGGGATTAGTGTCGTTCTTCGGCTCATCTTCGGTCCTCCAGTTCTAGTCTCATAGCAACCCCGAGACTCTTCATCTCATCCAGCAAGAGCTTGAATGCATAGGAAGTCTGTACCTTGTAGACTTCCGCACCATCTCCATGAACTGGACTGACGTAGGTTCGGCGTTTTGGATCGTACCATGCAATGTGCCCAGATTGAGCACATACAAACATGTCAATTCCGTCAGACTCATCGAGCAGACGGTCCTTGATGACCATTGAAGCACCGTGTGCAATCAGACAGTCACGTTCCATCTCACCAAATCGAAGACCACCTTGACGGGCACGACCTTCTGTTGGTTGACGGGTAAGAATTTGAACACGTCCACGGGAACGAGCGTGAATCTTGGAACTGACAAGATGGTGGAGTCTCTGATAGTAGATACATCCAACGAAAATCTCAGCAGGGTATGATTCCCCAGTTTCACCGTTAACCATGATTTCACGACCTGTGTGAGCAAGTCCGTTTCGGACAAGTCCGTCACGTAGGCTGCTTTCCTTTTCTCCACGGAATGCAGTACCATCAATACGACGTCCTTCCATAGCACCGACTTTACCACCGATCATTTCCAGAACGTGTGCTACAGTCATGCGGGATGGAATAGCGTGAGGGTTGATAATCAAATCAGGAACAACACCGTCTTGTGTGAATGGCATATCTTCAGGCTCTACGAGTCTGCCGATAACTCCCTTCTGTCCGTGACGTGAAGCGAATTTGTCTCCAACTTCAGGAATCTTGTGGCTTCGAACCATAACACGAACGAGACGACCTGAGTTGTCTGATTCTGTGACGTATACGTTGTCAACCCAGCCCTTCTCACCGTGACGAACAAGCATCGAGGATTCTCGACGTTCTTGAGCCATAAGGAAAGCTCCACTGTTCGATTCTTCGAGGAATCGAGGCGGACTTGTCTTTCCAACGAGGACGTTGCCGCCTTCCAAGTATGTTTCAGGAAGAGGCAATCCGTCATCTTCGAGATGGGAGTATGCTTCAGCAGGTTTCAATCCCTTGACTTCAGTAAGCTTGTTTCCTGGCTTTTCAATCTCTTCAACTTGACCACCAGGGAACCGGCGGCGTTCTGCGTTGTAAGTTCGGTTGAACGTTGAACGTCCAAGGCCACGATCGACTGATGCACGGTTCATGATGACAGCGTCTTGCATGTTGTAACCGTGTAGAGACATGATTGCAACGATGAAGTTCTGACCACCAGGGCGCTCATCGAAGTTTGTGGTTTTCATAGCCGCAGTACGGACGATTGAGCGATGAGAGTAGTGCAAGATGTGAGCACGTGTGTCTGGGCGCAGACGATAGTTTGCGCTTGGCAGACCAAGTGATTGCTTGACCATTGCAGTACCACCGGTAACACGGGGTGTTGAGTTGTGTTCTGGGTACGGAATAAGTGATGCGCAAACACCGAGAACCAATTGTGGATCGATTTCAACGTGTGTGTGTTCTGCTCCAAACAAGAGCGGAACTTCCAACATAGCGACTTCAATCGAACCATTTGGCATTCGAACTTCTGCTTCGAGAACAGCATGTGATTCACCAGGCGTTCCGAGGTTGACCCATCGAATCTTCTCGTGTGTTACTGGACGCCCAGAGAATTTCCCTTCAGGTACAGTTTCAGGAAGAACGAATGGTCGTGGAGCGATGTAGAGGTCTTCTTCTTCCTCAGCATCTACCCACTCGACGATACCATCATTGACGAGATCCTTGAAGGTGATGTTACCTGCAGCGAGATCGACAAGGTGATGGTTTTCAAGACGAGGTGTACCGTCATATAATACGAGCAATGGACGGAGAATTCGTCCTTTGTCTGTGTTGATGAAGATGTCTCGGTTCTCAAGATCGTGGCGGATTGAAACTTCCGAAGGAATAGTTCCACGACGACGTGCGTTCTTGAAGTGATTTACTAGGTTCTTACCCTTCTTGTGCATACCATAGATATCACCGTTGACGTGAACTCTGTCACCATCAGTCCAGTCATCTGGCTGGTATACATCTAATTCATCAAGGCGTTCGCGTACTTCATGCGGGTCGACCTCTTCCGAAACGTCGACCATTTGAGCTGCGTTCTTTACAAGACCACAGTTCTGTCCTTCTGGCGTCTCGTTTGGACACAATCGTCCCCATTGAGTAGGGTGAAGGTCACGAGCTTCGAAGTGAGGTTGGCTTCGAACAAGAGGAGAGGTGACTCTTCTCATGTGAGATAGGGAAGCAAGGTATGTTGTTCTGTCGAGAAGTTGGCTTACACCAGATCGTCCTCCGACCCAGTTTCCAGTTGCAAGTGCGTGGAGAATCTTTGATGAAAGTACATCCGGACGTAGACAGGATGTAATCTTGAGTTCTCTCTTGCGGTTGTGATGACGCTCGAGTTGGTACTTCAAGTCACGAGCAAGTTGCCCGGATGAAACACGGAACAAATCTTCGATAAGGTCACCTGCAAGTCGAACACGCTTGTTTGCGTAATGGTCCTTGTCGTTTGGTTCCTTGTCGTTGAGTGCCATTTCGAGAACTTGACGAACAATTCTTCCGAGGAAGATAGCCTTCTTCTTACGGTCTTCTGTTTGATCGCCGAGGTGGGGAAGGAGTTCTCTGTCAAGGAGTTGGTTTACTCGTGCTTCACGGTATTCCTTTTGTTGTCCAGCAGCGAATTTCTTTTGGAGCCATTCGTATGCTTCGTTAGTACTCTTAACGTCGTAATCGCCTTCTTGCTTTTCATCACCGTTAACTTCGTTGATGTTTGCGACAATGTACTTGAACGTCTCTTGAGGTCCTGAGATAGCAGTAAATACTTCTTGGTCATTTTCAATTCCAAGAGCTCTCATGAGGAGAACGACTGGGATAGGGGTTGTACCTGCAGTACTTACTTTCACCATGAGCATACCGTCACGTCGCTTTTCGACAGTGAGTGGTTTGCGCATACCGTTTCTCTGTGAGAAAATCTTAGCCACTTCAGTACGCTTTGCAGTACGCTTGTTGATTTCAACAGTTACTCTGTTGGGCGCGAGGTCTTCCATAGAGATGAGGACACGCTCTGTACCGTTGATGATGAAGTAGCCACCTGGATCAAGTGGGTCTTCACCACGGGAGCGGAGAAGTTCTGCAAGAAGAGCAGAATCTTCGCTTGACTTAGTCGGTTCGAGTGTGCGGCCGTCAGCGATATGGCTCGGGTGAAGGTGACAACGTTGGGAACGGACCATTATCGGAATTGAACCGACTTGTACACCTTCTTCTGGGAAGGATGCGACACCGTTTCGATAGATTGTGAAATCGATGCTGACCGGGGATTGATAGGTCAACTTACGAAGTCTGCATTCCATAGGGGAAGCGTGATGGTATGAACCGTTTGCTTCACGAATATTTGGAGCGCCGAGTTTGATGTCCTTCAAGCGAATGACGATTTCTTGGTCAGCGACGTCGAGTTTGATGTAGCCCCCGAGGTCATCGATGATTTCTTCGTCAGTTCCGACACGGATGTTACGAATGATTTTCTCCATTCGAGAAAGTTGGTTGACTGTGGATGGGATACAGTCGTTGTAGGAAGCAAGTTGATGGTTTACTAGGCTTCGTTCTTTGAAAAATGATTCAATAATTTCTTGCATAATATCAACTCCAGCCTCAGCTGCCCTCCACAATAAGCCGGTAAGCAACAGCTGTACCAGCAGATTTGGAAAGTCTCTTTACTTTCAGAACACGGTCTGCAATCCATCCCGCTGCGAGTGGGCGGTGTTCAGGATCTGCGGCAAGTGTCGCATTGTCAAGAATTTCACAAGCCTCTTTGATGGCTTGGACAACCGGATCTGAGATCAGAACTTTCGGGAGAAGTTCCTTTGCAAGACGAGGTTTTCCGTCTTCGTCAAGTTCTTCAAGACCCCAAGGAAGAAGTTCTTCTTTTTCCAAGTCATATTGCTCTTGTTCGCTGATGTTAGCCTCGCCAAGTAGTTCCTGGTGAGGGACCAGTTCGTGGTTCAGGGGGTTGAAACGACTGGTTGCCTCAGGACGATCGAACTCGTCGATGGCTTTGGAGGAAATTGTGATTTTCTTACTGCGCTTATTGCGGGAACGGCGGTTCCCTTGCTCGGCAATAATTTGCATAACTTTGGTGAAGGATTCGCTGTCTTTTGCGATTCCGAGAATCTTTGCGACGTCGTCAGCAGGCATGGCCTTAATGTCGGCCATATTTCTGTCCGTAGCCAATTTGTGGGCGAATTCATCGGAGACTCCGAGTTCAATTAACCGCTTTTTTGTTGCGCTCTTTACTACCATCCAAATCAACCCCGCTTCGCCCCAACGTTGTGCTGAAGCGCAGCAGGCGGGCCCGACGGGGTTCGAACCCGCGACCATCGGATTAAAAGTCCGACGCTCTACCTGACTGAGCTACGAGCCCAACGTTGCTTCTTGGGCTTTCAATGCGAACTACCACCCCTTCATATACCTTACCGATGAGTTTGTACCCATTGAATTGATTGGAAAGTCTCATCAAATGCCGACATTAGGACAAAACGATTGGAATATGTTTGATGAAAAGAAAACATTTCGAGAAATCGAATTGTTAAGGGAGGAAGCCAGGGTAATTCAATGGAAGAATTTCAATTTAACCGTACCCCACACAGTCTATTCACCAAGAGAGGATACAGATCTCCTTGCAAGTGTAATTGAGAAGGTTACACCGTTTGGGAAAAGGCGGCTACTTGAAATTGGCAGCGGATCGGGCGCTTTATCGATTTTAGCAGCATCTATGAGTTGGGAAGTAGAGGCATGTGACATCAATCCGTTTGCAGTTGCAGCAACCCGATTCAATGCGATTGAAAATAAGTTCCAAATCGTATCAGCCGAGGGGGGTATCGGCCCGTCTGAAGATGGACTTTATTCACAATGGATGAAACCTGGCTCCTACGATTTAGTGATTTGGAACATGCCTTACATCCCTGCAGAGGAGATTGAGGAATATCTTGGGCCAATGGAAGACGCAGCTTTGGTCGATACACATCCATCAGGTCTGTTAAGTGAATTTGCTGAAATGACACGGCGATTCCAACTCATTTCCCCCACGGGTCTCGCCCTCATCTTGTGCAGAGAGAACGTTGGAACCCTTCGCACACAGGACATATTACTCGCAAAAGGATTAGCAACCCAGCGAGTTTCAAAACGCACATTTGATGATGATGAAACCATTCAAGTACTTGCAGTATGGCACCCATTTGTCAAATCTAAGAAACAACAAATGCATTCCGTCTCTTCGACAAATTCGGAAATATTGGAAGGATCTTACATCCCAGGAGATTCCCTCCGAGCAAGATTCCAAACTGACGGAAAGGGACGTCATGGCAGAACTTGGGATGACCATCTTGATTCTTTCAAGGGAAGTTGGAAACTCAACCCTGAACACATACCTCCTATCTCGCCTCAATTACAATGCAGAGTTGCTCTTGAGATTGCTTCTTTGCTACAATCAATGGCACCTAAGGAAAATGCCCTCAGAGTAAAATGGCCGAATGATCTCCTCGTACGAGACAATAAATCCAAACAATGGAAAAAGGCAGGAGGAATACTCTTTCAATCCCTCTCGAGAGGCACAGAACAATCTCTCGTTCTTGGCATAGGGATTAACACAAAGACAATTGGTGATGTTCAAGGACGAGGCTCACTGGAAGAAATAGGAGTTAACCTCGATAATACTGAACTTTTCACGCTCCTTGATACCATCGTATCCTCCCTCTTTGAAAACAAATCCAACTTGATGAATGCCTCGAGTAAAAGCACAGAAATCGACCTTAAATTATTGCTCAAGGATTGTATCTATAGAAATAAGAACTACACAGTTTGTGGCATTTCTGATGAAGGAGAACTTCAAATTAAATCGGATAGTGGAGAATCAAAAGAT
>CAXAHE010000057.1:0-10295 GCA_963968475.1 uncultured Candidatus Poseidoniales archaeon
TTCCCGTACATTAGTTCCACTTCTACGCAAGTGCGGTTCTCTCTCTGTTGAATGCACCATGATTCGTCGAGCTGCTGATCCTGGCGACTCCAGCAAAGGGCCAATTAATGCAATTAAGCCGGTTTTGAAGGTTCCAAGCCATCATGGCCCTGATGTTATGACCATCCGTCCTGAGATTTCCATCAATTCGATGGCAGTTGCAGTTCCAACGACTATCATGCACGTCCATGCAATTGTTGCCACATTGCCTGATGGGCATGGAATGTCCACTGAATCCGTCCTTGAATTATGGGGCTCTCAGCCTAGAGTTGTAATTATGAATGGTGCTGAAACTGGAATTACTACGACTGCAGAAGTGATGGAATTTGCTCGCGACATTGGTCGTAAGTGGGGCGATTTACATGAAATCTTTGTTTGGGAAGATGGAGTCAAACTCGATGGTAATTCTCTGTATTATTTCCAAGCCATACATCAGGAATCTGATGTAATTCCAGAAAATGTGGATGCCATTCGAGCCCTCATGGGACTTGAAACTGATTGGAAAGTTTCTGTTTCCAAGACTGACAAAGCCATTGCTGCTTACAATGGGTTGTAATCAAGCAAGGCGCATACTCAAAAACTCAACTGGTGTGGATAGACCATGCATCTAAAACAAAAGTCGTGTATTTTGCTTTCTGTTTTCCTGCTTTCGTTAGCAAGTCCATTGGCATCTTCGCAATCTGTTATCGAACCAATGTCTCCCGAGAAAGAGGCTTTTGATTCTTTATGGGATTCAGTCGAACCTGTTTCAAAACAGGCCATTCTAACCAATCCAGTGGATGTTATGATCGATTTAGCAAGCCTTTCATTTGATCCTCTTTCAGCTGATTTGAATATTATCCCATCCACATGGAGGGCGGATATGGGTAATTCTCTTTACCTTCTCCAACTTAATGTGAATGATGGATCTATAGTTGAATCAATGGCAAAGGAGTACCAATTCACAGTTCTTGAAGCGCATGGTTCTGCTGTTTGGACGATTCGACTTAATGATGTTCAACAACTTGAAGCAATCAATTCGCTTGAGGAAGTACGTTGGATTGGTGATTATTTCCCTGGCATGAAAATTGGAACCAATGCAGTTCATACTACGATTGCTCAAATTGTTCTCGCAAAAGATGTGAGTCCCGAATATGTTGCTCTTTTCTCGGCAACTTTGGCTGAAGAAGGGGCTGATATTGCTTGGTGTTCCCTCGACATGTGTGAGGCACATTATGAATTTGGTATGACAAATCAGCAACTCAGAAATATCGCCTTTGACCAACACGTTCTCTTTATTGACGGAAGTTTCTCACTGACTCTTCACAACAACCTTGCTGCAACAGAGGTTGGTGCTGTTGCAGTACGTGCTCCATCTTCGTTGAATCTTGATGGTTCTGGAGAAACGATTGCAGTGATGGATACTGGAGTTGACATGGACCATCCAGATTTGATGGGACGGATTGCGGCAATCAATACTCAATTTGGTCTAGATAGTTCTCCCATTGACAGTAACAGCGGACATGGCACGCACGTGGCTATGACTGCGATTGGTGATGGTACGGGCGATGCAGCAGCAACGGGTGTCGCTCCTGAAGCTAATCTTGTGATGTATGCTCTCGAACACGACCCAACGGGCGTCTTCGGTAGGCAAGGTTCAATCTATGATTTACTCTCTGATGCCGAATTAAAAACAGCAAGTGTTGCAGTAAATGCATGGGGGCTTAATGGAAATTATGGAGCCTACACGGCTGACTCAAGGTCAACAGATCAATATGTCTCCAACAATAAATATCTCCTCCCAATCTTCTCTGTTGGGGATAATGGAGGCACAGGTTCTTCCAAGATTACCGCTCCCGGGACTGCTAAGAATGTTCTTTCTATTGGTTCAAGCGTCAATGGCAGTGTTAGTTCATACTCTTCAGAAGGTCCAACTCTCGATGGAAGAATTAAGCCTGATTTAGTGGCTCCTGGCGACGGCATCTGTTCTGCACGAGCTGAAGAAGCAAAGAACGTTGTTGGTTCAGTCTGTGGAACTGGTACCCACTCAAACGGTCGTTCAATGTACATGCAACTCAGCGGAACATCTCAAGCCACCGCAGTTGCAGGTGGTTCAGCCTCCCTTGCCCGTGAATACCTACGCGAAGTTGCTGGAATCAGCAAGCCATCTGCGAGTCTAATCAAGGCTACTCTCATCAACGGAGCAGAAGATTTAGGCACGCCAGATATACCCAACGCAAACGAGGGATGGGGTCAAATCGATCTTGAAAACAGCCTCAATCCTTCATCTTCTGGCACTTCTCTGGATGTTTTTCAGGATGATGAACGTGAATTACAAGCCGGATTTTCGCTAATTTATTCCTTTGATCTGGATGGTTCAAAGGGTATTGACATTACCTTGGCATGGAGCGATGCAGAAGCCAGTGCAAATGCCGCACAATCTGAATCACGTCTCTTGAACAATTTAGATTTGATTTTAATTGCCCCCGATGGAACCACTTACTTGGGTAACGATTTCTCTTCTGGAATATCAACAACAGGAGGTTCTGCAGACAATCTAAACAACATTGAACGCATTCGTATTCCTGCAGGTGCGACGACACAAAACGGGGATTGGATGGTTACTGTTGAACATCGAGGAGGCAGTTCTCAACGCTACAGTATCGTTATTGCTGCTGATGCCACTTTGATTCCAAAGGCGGATTTAACAACGTTCAGTAACAGTATTCTTCCTTCTTCGTTGACACCTCTTGTAGGAGACTTGGTTTCAATTTCTCTAGCATGGCATAATCAAGGAACACTCGCCTCAGGACCTTATCGAATCCAATTTGAAGATGTAACAAGTGGTTCAATACTTTACGATTCTAACAGAACTTCCTTAGATGGTGGTTCACTCGATTCAGTTTCGTTCTTTACACAATTTTCAACAACGGGTGTACATACACTCAGACTTTCCCTCGATACGAGTAACCAAGTTCAAGAATTAAACGATGCAGTGAATGGTATTGACAACAACATCATCGAACTCGATATTGAAGTGACTGCGCAAGGGTTGCGCGTCATCTTCCAAAATCCCGATGGCAGCATACCCACGACTGCCGAAGATCGTGATTCAGCAGCAAGCGTCACCATGGACGTTCGTAACGAAACAGGCCTCTCTTTACCCTTCGTTGTCGCTCATGAAGGTACGGGGGAACGTCCAGTCAGTCTAACCGTATCAAGTGTTCAAGAGCCAGATCCAATTTATCCTACTCTCCTTCTAAGCCCTGAAGATTCTTGGTCGAAATCGGTGAATCAAACAGGTGTGTTTACCATTTCTGGACAGGGCCAAGAGAATGATACCATTTTCCTAACGCTCAATTTAGATGATACATCAGCGAGTTTCGACGGAGCCACGAATCGCTATGCACGTGCTGGTTCATTTATTGTTGACGTGACAGCTCGATATCAAAATCAACCAACAGTCTCACACACTCAACGCCTGTACATCGAAATAGGGCAAGTCGATTCGGTTGACGTTGTGCCTTCTGGGACATTCGGAGTCTCTGCTAAGCCCGGTGAACGAACAGGATTCTCAATTGGTGTGAGGAACACAGGAAACTCTGCTGCCCAGTATACTATGTCATGTACATCTTCTTTACAATGGCAGATCATGCTTGGAAATTCGAATTCATCATCGCTTGAATTTGAACCTCTCAACATTCTTCAAGATTTAAGCATGGACGTGAACGTCTTCATCCCTTCAATTGCAAACGGAGAGCCACTTGCGGGATCGAGTGATCAGGTGACCTGTGTTGTTACATCTCCAACTGACCCTACATTGAATCGTGTTGAGACTGTCAATGTGGCAGTATCGGAACTCAAGGCATTCCGATCAGACCTCTATGGCCCAAATGGAGCTGTTGGGCCTGGGGCGCTCGCTTTACCAGTGTTTGCTGATACTGGTGAGTTAGTTTACTTTAATCATACAATCCAAAACAAGGGGAACGTTCCTCTTGACTTTGCAGTCACATTGGAACGTGGGAATCCTGCATGGGGGGCAGAGATTCAATATGATGAAGAAATGAGTTCAACATCGTTGTCCGTAACGTTAGGACCCGGTCAATCTGGGGATGTAGAAATGCGTTTATTTGTTCCGGAAACCGCTCGAGAGGGTAACTCGAATACTTACACTCTCAGAGTTGAATCATCCCCTCAAATGTTTACGTTGAATTCCACCTCTATTGTGGTTGGCGAGAACTTGGATGTAAACCTTGTATCCAATGTTGGTACGCTGATTACTGTGCCAGTGAATAATGATTTCACATTAAAAGAATTTATTGTTGAAAATACTGGTAATTCCGATTTAGATCTTGAATGGTCAACAAGTCTTGCTCCAGATGGTTGGTCTGTTGGATATTCCAATCCTCCAAGTTCAGTGGCCGTACTCAATCAGGCATCTGTTCAATTAGCAATTCAAGCCCCAAATCAAACTGCCATCGGTTTTGGATTTGATTTGCAATTATTTGTAAATGGCAGTAATAATGGGAGGTTTACGAATGCAGAACTCAACGTTCGAGTGGAAGTTTCAGCGACAAGTTTAGCGGGAATTAGCGTATCAGATGAAACTGTAGCTCCCTTGTTGTTCATTCCACGGGGGGATTCAGGAAAGCAATCTTTCAGGATCATAAATGAAGGAAATATTCCTCTTAACGGTGAACTGTCGGTCGAGGTTCGTGATGGTGAAGGAAACATTCTAACCGACAGGAGTACGACAATTTCTCCATCATCAATAACAGGTCTTGCCATTGGTGATTCAATAGAGGTTGTTGGTAAAGTCTCAACTGATGATGATTCGATCGATGGCAGAATGAACCTCGTAGTTATCTTGACTACAACCGATGGTGTAGTCATCGAATACATGGCTGATACAAGCGTGAGTTCACAACAATCGTCTGGCGGTATTTTTGGAATTCTTCCAGCCTACTTGTCCTATCCATTGGTTTTGTTTGTTCTACTTGGACTCATCTATGGTGGACGAAGACTAAAACAAAGCAGTAAGATGGATGATGATGGCACTGAACTGGTTGCTCCGGATGCCCATACTGATGCAGACCACTTGGGGATACGCCGGGATGAAGTACTTGACATCAGCCATTCAGTGAACAACATTGCATCAGGCGAAGTATCACAAGATGAAATCGCAGCTGCACTTGCTCAATCGCTAAGTATGCCTGCTCCGATCGGCAAGGCAGAAGTCCCTACTGGCCGTCCACCATCTGGCCTTCCATCTATGGGATTGCCTCCAGTTGGTTTGCCGCCTGCAGGTCTTCCTCCTGCAGGATTACCACCTGTCAAGGCAGTTCCTGCACTGCCTGTTCCAATTGCTGCTGGGCCTCCGCTTCCACCAGGCGGTTTGCCTGATGGATGGACTATGGAGCAATGGAATCACTATGGCGAACAATATCTTCAGCGCATGGGTTTGAACTGATACGTTGAAAAGGAAGAACGAGAGCGATGGGCCATGCTCAACATTGTTTTGTTCGGACCCCCCGGAGCCGGGAAGGGAACCCAAGCTCAAAGAATGATGGATGCTACAGGATTGCCCCAAGTATCCACTGGGGACATGTTACGTGCTGCAGTCAAAGCCGGAACCGCTGTTGGAATCGAAGCTAAATCCTACATGGATTCAGGAGCGCTTGTTCCTGATTCAGTGATTATCAATTTAATTCGAGAACGCCTACAAGATGCTGATGCCAAAAATGGTGTTATGTTTGATGGTTTTCCACGGACTGTACCTCAGGCTGAAGCCTTATCTGAGATCGTCGAAGTTTCTGCAGTATTAGCAATTGATGTGCCTGATGAACGAATCGTGGAACGAATCTGTGGCCGATACAGTTGTGGCACATGTGGTACCGTTTACCATGATACGTTCAACCCAATCAAAAACGGAATCTGTGGATGTGGGTCATTTATTGAAAAGAGAAGAGCCGATGATGTAGAAGAAACAGTTCTTGCTCGATTGGAAGCATATCATTCTCAAACCTCTCCGCTTGCAGATTTCTATCGTGATGCTGGAATTTTCCATCAAGTGGATGGCGATCGAGATATCGATGTTATTACGACAGATTTACTTGCAGTCCTAGGATGAGTGTTTAGAATGGGAAGACGCAGTAGACTCAATCGTGAAAAACGAAAGAGTCATGCGATATGGTCTCAAACCCAACTTCTCAGTTTACTCAAAAAGCCTTCACAATTTACTCCTGAACAACGTTCAAGGTTTGCTCTCCATCTTGTAAAGGTCTCTCGCAGACATCGAATACGACTTCCTTCAGAAGTACGAGAAATCATGTGTCGTGCCTGTAATACCTTGCTTCGCTATGGTGAGAATGCAACCATTAGATTTCGCAATGGTCATAAAATTCAAACTTGCCTTTCTTGTACGTCGGTTCGCCGAATACCATATCGGCAACATTCACAGAAGGTGAAAGTATGAGTGTACCAAATCATATAATTCGTCAGGCCAAAGATTCCTCTTTACCGATTACAATGCGCATTGGTAAATCTGGGTTAACCGATTCTGTCGTCGTTGAATTAGAAGGTCAGTTATCTTCTCGTTCATTGGTCAAAGTAAAAGTAAATCGTGGTTTATATCCACGTGAGGACCTCAAAACAGTTTGGAATATTATGGGTGAAAAAACGAACAGTTCTGTCGTATTTGCTCGAGGTAATGTCGCTGTATTTTGGAGAAATTGAATTATCTACTAACCCAATCCTCAAGAGGGGATTGTAGTTGCCATAGGGCATGGGCGGAAAGATACTATTCTCTAAGAGGCATCCTGCACAACTCATTGCACTTGTTTCGTTACTATTTGTAGGGACAATGCAATTCATCAAATCAAGCCAAGCAGCTGGCGGCGGTGACGGAATTGATCTCAAGGTAACTATTCGAGATGGATTAGGAGATCAAGCAGTCTATGTTGGTCTTGGAATCCTCCTTTTTGTGTATGCACTCATCATTACCGAAGTCGTTCATCGAACATTAGCCGCAACACTTGGTGGTCTAATGGCTGTCATTGCTTTGAATCACTATTCGGTTGAAGAAGCACTTAGCCTCAAAGCCGTCACGACAATGATCGACTGGGAAACCATCGGATTATTGTTAGGTATGATGGTGATGGTTGGAATTATTTCTCACACAGGTGTGTTTGAATGGTTTGCTGTTCAAGCATACAAGAAGAGTGGCGGGGAGATATGGACTTTAGTCGTCATTCTATGTAGTGTAACTGCGGTACTCTCGGCATTCTTAGACAACGTCACAACAATGCTACTCTTGACTCCCGTCACCATAAAAATTGCACAAGTTCTTGATTTGAAGCCGATACCTATTCTGATTTCCGAAGTATTGTTTTCGAACATTGGTGGTGCAGCTACAATGATTGGAGATCCACCAAATATCATGATTGGTTCGGCAATGTCTCCTGATGCTATCAGTGGAAATTCAGATGAAAATATTGCAAGTTTAGCTAGTGATGGAGTTACATTCAACGATTTCATTACCGAAATGGCTCCTGGTATTCTTATGACAATCGTCCCTTCTTTCATGCTGATTCGTTGGCTCTACAAGGACGAATTCAGTGGACGAAGAGATCGTGATATCACTGAACTTGAACGCCAATATGCCATAAAAGACGTGAAGGGACTGAAAGTCAGCGGTGCAATTCTCTGTCTCGTTATTCTTGGATTCTTCCTCCACCCAGTTATCCATCTTGCTGTTTCATGGGTTGCTCTGTCAGGAGCACTCTTCATGCTTCTGGCTACAAACCGCCACGAACTAGAAGAACCACTTGAACACGTTGAATGGACAACTCTTCTTTTCTTTGCAGGTTTGTTCGTATTAGTACATTCTCTCCAGTACATGGGCGTCATCGATTACATCGGGGAATATGTTGAGAAAGCCATCAAGTTCTTCCCTGATGATTATCGGTTAGCGGCAGCAGTTCTCATCATCCTTTGGGTATCTGCTATTGCCTCTGCATTCATCGATAATATTCCTTACACGGCGACAATGATTCCAATCGTATTGTCGTTAGCGTTTGAACTAAATTTACCGCTTAATCCTTTGATTTGGGCACTTGCATTCGGAGCATGTCTCGGAGGGAATGGTACTCTCATTGGAGCATCTGCAAATGTAGTTACGGCGGGAATGTCGGAAGAAGCAGGATATCCAATTTCTTTCAACGAATTTTTCAGAGCAGGTTTCCCAGTCATGCTTCTTTCAACATTTATTGTGTCATTCTACATGATTCTAGTCTACGTCGTAGGAGGCGAAGATGGTGCATTGACTTGGAAGATCGTCTTGGTGGGTATTTCTCTCTTAGGTATCATAGCACAATACTCTCGTGGACGAGCAAAAGGAAAATCTCCTGCTGAAGCACTCGTTGATGATGACTTTGATGAAATCGTATCGAGCATCAAATCAGTTGTTGTTAATGCAGTCTCGAAAGGCAACGATAGCGAAGAATGAACGCAAACAAGCGTTGGGTTGAAGAACATGGAGTCTGAGGGCCCATTGGGTCATCATGAACGAATGCGCAGTATGTGGAATCCTATACCTTGCTGGACCATCATGTCCTGCTTGTGGTTCACAGCTCCGTGTTCAAGACCAATCATTTTCAGATTCAGACGCAGCGATGCCGACTGAAGTCCCAGGGTTGGATGATGCTGCTCAAGCATGGTACGATCTCGAAGGTATTGAGGCTCCAGTTGAACTTGAAGAAGAACCAGCCTCTTCCCTCCCGTTTGGTTTCGGCGGAGAATCTCAAACACACATTTCTCGATTACCATTTGGTATTGGCAGTCATCCTGAAGGTATTCCCTTCGAGCTGTCAAGCCAAGATTCTAATCAAGAGGAAGAAGAAGTCCCCGAACATGCTGAGTCAGTGGTTGAAGTGCCAAAATTAGACCCTGTAGTGACCCTTAGGGCAGAGCAGTATGAGTCGCCGAAGGAGTCCACGCCCATTGAACCTGAATCAGCAATTCCACCTGTAGAAGCTCCTGATTTACCCTTGATTGAAGAACCAAAAGTGACTGAACCAATTCGCCTTACCGCAATTCCTTTTGTGGAAGCTACAGTTGATACATCTGATTTACCTACCGAGTGGTCCATCGAAACATTTGGTGGTAGCGACCAGATATTTACTGCTGAAGAAGACGTTATTGAAGTGGTATTCTCAGATTTAGAAGATACCGTTGTACATGTGGAGCATGATGGTGAGAATTATCCTCAGATGGAAAAGAATTCTATCTACACCGAACAATCACTCCAGCCATTCGATTTACACCCTGCTCAAGCACTCATGGTTGATGTTGGCGCTGATTCAGCCTCGAGAACCCTTTTGGAGTCTGGATTCACCTCTATAGGCCAAGGCGATTGGAGGTCAGCAGCACGCTCATTTCAACAAATTGTAGCCCGATTCCCTCAAGACACAGGGGCTATGAACAATTACGGCATAGCGCTGCTACAGGTTGCATCAGGTATGCAGCATTCAAATGATCCAATAGAGGTCGCTAATTCAGCAACTCAGTTTGAAGCAGCAATACTCTCTCTTCGAGAAGCTGTCCGTACGAACTCATCTCAACCCGAAACTATCTACAATTTAAGCCAAGCACTATTGTTAAGTGGCCGTGAAGAAAAGGCTCTGGCGTTACTAGATATGGCTGGAAATGAAAGCCAGAGTCAATCGAATTTTACAAATCTCAGAGCGGCAATTTTAGCACAACTTGGAAGGTACGATGAAGCAAAAAGACTCCTCGTACCTCTTCAAGGCGATAAATTGGCATCAGAGAACCTACTGAAATTACCTGCATTGTAGGGTATAATCAGGCGATAAAGAAGATAGGTGTAGCCGATTACTCATCCGATTTATTCATATAGTCGTGGTAGGTCGGAAGGCTGCTTAGCACCTCAGCAATTGCTGTTGGGGGAAGTGGCTGAGGAGGACCATCCCTCGGAGAGGTGGTCTTCTGCGGAAGCCGAATTGGCATGAATTAGATACCGAAGGGTTACTCGCATGGTGTGGAATACATACATGTGATGCTACAACCCAACTGGGGGATCGCTCGGCTCGAGTGCCGATGAAGGTCGTGACAAGCTGCGATAAGCTGCGGGGAGACGCAAGAATGTCTTGGATCCGCAGATGGCTGAATGGGACTTCCTGTATCTTCGGATACAATCGCAAATGCGATAGGGAACCCCCCGAATTGAAGCATCTTAGTAGGGGGAGGAAAAGAAATCA
>CAXAHE010000058.1:0-10276 GCA_963968475.1 uncultured Candidatus Poseidoniales archaeon
AGTACAACATGCAAGGTTCACGACACCACCACTTCACCATGAATGGATTTAGTCTAGAAAAGATGGGTGTCCAAGAGATGCCTAATGGAGGTCATTACGGAATCTCACAAGATGATGAGAGTGGGCAAATTTTGTTCGCTTGCTACTACACATCGTACTGTGGTAGTGTGGCTCGTAAAATCCACATGTGGGGCGACGGAGCAGTTTTTGATGAAAGAACTCCCACGACAACCAGCACGACAATACTCGGGAAAACCACCACTTCCAGCCGAACAGTGGACGAGATAAAATTGCTGAGCGCAATCGGTTACGTCCCTACAGGCACATCCATTGACATTGACGTTTCAAACGACGATGGCGTAACATGGAAATCTGTATCGGTTGGTGATACGAGAGCATTTTCTGCTGCTGGAAATAAAATCACATGGAGGGCAACGCTCAATGGTACATCATCAGCCACACCTATTCTCGATCAGGTTACAGTCCAATACACGACGAATTACTACACCAGTGGGAACTTCTACGTGCGTTCAAATTACAATAATCCGTTCCCAACCTATGTTGCAGCAACCATCCATTACAATGCCACAGTTCCATCAGGTACATCGATGAGCGTGCAACTTGGAGGCAGTACTTCGAGCCTCTGCAGCAGCGGCTTGACAACCTTCGGACAATCTGGACTGACAAAATCGTTTACAACACCGAGCTACGGATACCTTTGTCTCAAGGTTTCATTCTCAACTTCGAATTCAGCAAACACGCCAGTTCTCGAAGACATACAAGTTGCCTTGCACAGTAACGCCCCAACCAGGCCAGGATTTGAAATCCAAGCACCGTATCCAATACCTGCTGGTTTCAACCCACCATTGAATCCAACTGTTGGTTGGAGCGAAAACGGAGCATTGGTCGGCTCTAAAACAATCAACGCGGTGGGAGCAACCAGTATCATCGTTAAGGCATTCAATGACCGTATTCCAGATACTGGGCAAGGATTCGTCGACATACCAATCGATTTGACTTCTGAAAGCAGCGGTATTCTGACTCTGACATCCTTCAGCGTAACCTACATCATGCAAACAGTCAATCTTGAAATCAACATTCCAGAAGGAGAAATTCTCCACGAACGCAGTGAACCCTACGAAGTCATTACTCGCCATATTGTTGGTGAAAGTGCGACGGCTATTCGAGAGGCAACGCTCACATTGATGACGACTTCATCGGCAGCGAACCCGACATTGTTCTGGCAGAATGGGGATATCTTCCCGTCTCCGAACGATCCGGAAGGGTATGTGGTCATGGATGGAAACTCATATTCCACTCTGAATAACAGCATTCTTGAAATTCATTGGTTGTTTAGAATCACAAGTGAATTCCCAGACCAAACCAGTGTTCGATTCAAGACAGGCTGTATTGACGATAGTGGTTCAGCAGGGTTCTCTCCTCTCGATTTGTTTAGCGATGAAGGTCTCGTCGTAAATCGTACCTTTGGGCTTGGATGGATGAAGGTCCGAGACAATGAAGGAGACCTTGTTCGAGACGATGTCCCGGACAATGCTTGGGTTTCTGCTGGAGAAACACTCTACTTCCAAGGCGCTATGTGGTTCATGGATTCTGAAGACGCTCCTTTGGACAGTGCCTTTGACGTCCGTGTTTCACGTAACGGTTGGGTCGAATCAACCGCTCGAGATACAACCAACAACAACGGTTCCTTCTTCATCAGCATTATCACTCCTGAAATCGACGTTCCAGATGGACTGAAGTACGAAGTCCAGACCTACAATGAGCGAAATCCGACACACGTCATGGCACCAAACTCAGATTGGTCAAGAACGTTCAAGGTTGATGCAACGCCTCCAGAGCGCGTTAAATTGTATCCAACTGATGGTTCATACGAAGCAGGAGTCAACCAGCAAGATGTTAGCGTACTCGTACGGGATGCTGTTGGTGTTCCAATGGAACTGACGCTCAAATATTGGGTCGAAGCAGATCATGATGTCAACAGAAACGGTATTGCCGATGATGGAGAATACGCAAGTAAGCAAGTCACGAACATGAGCGAAGACAACAACAAGTGGTTCATCACCACAATCGATCACTCCAGAAATCCGAACATGGGTCGAGTGTCCTACTACTGGGAAGGTGGCGACCAAGCAGGGAATCCAATCTACTATTCTCAATCAGACTCAGAAGGCGTGGTCTACGAACTTCAATCTGGGCCAGGCTTCAACTTTGATGATGCAACATTCCAGACTCGAAAGGATTCCGCTGCTGTCTTTACTGGCCTTGAATGGGTCGGACACAATGATGACGAAGCAGTGTATGCAGGCCTCGAACAATCGATTACAGTCGGCTTTATTGATGCCAACACTGCAATTGATTTCGAACACATCTCTCTCGTCTTTGACTTTGAAGGACCAAACCCAAGCAGAGATGCACAACGGATCTCCTACTCAGGATTGAATGATACCTTCTGGAGTGAAAGTAAGTACATCCATCTCAGTCAAAACAGTATGATGCATGAAACAACCAACGAATCAGGACTTCCTTGGATCATTGTAACCTTCGAATTCACCTTTGCGTGGGATTGGCCCGATGAAGAGATGGGTGATCTCGCTCTTGTTTTCAAAGAACGAGGCTCTCCTGAAGACGATATGATTCTGATTTTAGAACACACGTTCAGAATTGAGAATGATTTCACACTCTCTCCAACAGATTACACCGTTGAGGACGTAAGTGAACCTAGAACAGGCCAAGTTGCTGATGGTACTCGTGTCCGTAAAGACGACAGATTAGCATTCAGCGGACGCGTCGTCTACGAAGGAAGCAATGTACCAGCACCTCGAAATGTAGGTATTTTAGTGGAAGTCTTTGATGGTGAAAAATTGTGGAGCGATGGTTCCCTAACCGACGATGGAGAATACTTGATCGAAGTACCACTTGATTCTGCTAAGACGTTGCAATCTTCACCTACTCGAACATGCTTGATTTCAATTACGAACATTCCTGGTCGTGGAGAAGACATGACTGGGACATTGGTTTCAACAACTCTACGTGTTGTTGTTGACGATGCAGCTCCCCGAGTTGTTCGACGAATGGCTCCATTGAATGTTATCGATGTTGCTTCAACAAACGATCTTTCTTCCATCTATGTGGAATTCCAAGGCTCTGAAGATGCGGATTTGACGGGTTCTGAACAAATGATTCATTGGGTTATGCGTGATCAGACTCGAACTGTTACGATCGGCGCAGGATCTGCTGTACTCGGAATGCAACAAGTCGATCAAGTCGTCTATTGGACTGGTGAAGTTGACATTACTGCTGGTGGAACAATTACTCCACAAGCTGGTGATTTCGTTGGATTCTACATGACTGGATGGGATGCTGCTGGAAATCAATTCCCTCTCGTGTCCAACTCTGAAGCAAGTCCAATTCCTGAACTTGCCTTTGATGATACAGACTTTGAACGCCAGTGGGTCCGACTTGGAGCCGTTGGTCCTGAATTGAGAGTTAAGTCAATCGAAGTGTCTGATGATCACGTTTCCCCTGGTTCTTCCGTTGAGATTACAGGTACTGTTGTCAACAACGGTGGGGCGACAGATTCTCAATTCAAGGTTGCATTCTTTGCAGGCGATGACACAACACCATTCGATGTCAAGACCATCATCGGAATCGGTGAAGGAGAAGTAATTCCAATTACTGTCGATTGGGAAGTTGAAGATGTTGACCGCGTACGAGTTGAAGTTGATTATGGAAATATCTTGGTTGAAGTAAACGATAACGACAACACTGCAGAGCATGATATCAACATCGCATACGGAGAATATCTTGGCTGGCTCGACTCACCACGTGAACAACCCCTTGCCTGGATATTCGGTATGTCAACCATCTTGATTCTGATTGTTGTTGCAACAGTCGCATCTCGAACTGCTGTCGATCTAGGAGATGGTGCATTCTCAGAAGATGAAGAAGACTGGGAAGACGATGAAGATGAGTACGACGATGACGATGAGTACGACGATGACGAGGACTGACGTTCTCTAATCAACTACAAATCCTCAAGAAGGAAGCCCATTCACCACTCTCTACGGGGAGGGGGAGAGTATGTCAAATGAATTTTCTCAATTACACCCACAACTGCAATCGTTCATTGAAGAACGTGGTTGGAATCCTACCCCAATTCAAGAGGCAGCTCTTCCGGATCTTTCTGAAGGAAAGAACAGACTTCTCATTGCACCAACAGGTTCTGGAAAAACACTCGCAGCCGTATTGCCACTGCTTCATCGATGTAAAGTCGAAGAATGGGATCCACTCGCAATTCTCTACATCACGCCTCTGCGTGCTCTGAATCGAGACGTAGACCGCCGTCTTGCTGAATTGAGTGAAGTATTGGAGTTACGATTTGGTCTTCGTCACGGCGATACGCCCACAAGTGAACGATCTCGACAGGTTAGGAAACCCCCTCATCTCTTGGTTACAACTCCTGAAACGTTCCAATTGATGTTCACTGGACATCGGCTACGAGGCTTACTTAGTAGCGTTAAAGCGGTCATTATTGACGAAGTACACGATCTGGCAGGAAGTGAACGTGGATGGCAACTACGTCTCGGTCTTGAGCGATTGGAAGCCTTGAGCGGACAACGACTTCAACGAATTGGTCTCTCTGCAACTGTTGGTAATCCAAAACAAGTTGCTGAATGGATGGCTTCAGATTCATGTGTACCAATCAATGCCCCTGCTGAACGTTCAACAGTCCTCTCCGTCGAAACTGCACCTCCATTGGCTGAGGATGAAGTGGGAGCCATTGAGATGCGTCTCTCACCAAGAGCACATGCTACGTTTCGACTCCTTGCTGAACTTGTTGGAAAAGACCCACCTTGCTTGGTCTTCGTGAACAGTCGAAATGCAGCTGAGACGGTAGCACAGCGTTTGCAAACGATGGCTCCACAACTCAATATTGGTGTCCACCATGGAAGTTTAGCAGCAGAAACCCGTCAGGAGATGGAAGAGAATATCCGAAATGGGTCACTTCATGCCCTCATTTGCACTTCAAGTCTTGAACTTGGAATCGATGTTGGTTCGATTCAAAAAATCGTCCAGTTAGAGAGCCCACGTTCCGTCGATAGGATGCTTCAACGGGTTGGTCGTGCTGATCACAGAATAGGGGGGATTGGTCGCGGCCATCTTCTCGCTTGGGAAACCGATGGTATTGCAGAAGCTGCTGTCGTGGCTCATCGATCCCACATGGGGTACATTGAGGATGTTGAATGGAGGAAACGTCCATACAGCATCGCTGCAAACCAAATCATGCTCATGGCTCATAGCTTCAAGGTCGTACCTATCGATGAAGTTCATGAAACATTTGCTAACGCTGAGCAATTCGAGGATTGGGAGCGAAAAGATACTGAGACGATGCTTGCAGTTCTTTCTGACCGTTGGCTCTTACGCTATGCTATCGATGTAAACGAACGCCCATGGTATCGTTGGCCTAAAAGTCTCTATCTCGAAGCAAAAGGATTGGTCCCAGAGGAAGAAGATTGGCCTGACGAATTGCCTCGATATGATGTTCCAGACGAAGAGATTCCAACTGAGTATAAATCAAGAAAACTGCCGATACCGAAGCGTTTCAAGAATGGATGGTTTTCCTCAGCAGGACGTACACGCAAATGGGTTGAAAGCCATCTATCGATGATACCTGACAAACAATCCTACCGTGTACGTGATGTTGTAACACGTCGAACTATTGGAAATGTTGACGAATCATTTGTGCTTGAACTCAATGGAAGCGGAGAGGAAGAAGATGGACGCATACGTCAATTCGTCATGGCAGGACGTACATGGACGATTGTCGATGCTGATCCCGAAAAAAGCGAAGTTCTTGTTGCACCAGTTTCAATGCAAGGTGAAGCACCAACATGGGTGGGTGAACTTCCACCCGTTCCTGCTGCAGTAGCTCGAAACATTGGCCGATTACGTCGACTTATTGCTGAAGATTTCAATTTACTTGAACCGAGAAAATCTGATCAAATCGATCCGGCAGGTATCCTTGCTCACGATGGAAGGCCGTTGGCAGACTATCCGCTCGATGGAGAGGCACTCGGGCTTCTCGCTGATACCATTACTCGACACATCGATGCCACTGAAGCATTACCTGATGATCAAACGATTACTATCGAGCGCCGTTCTGAAGCACTTGTCATCAACATCTGTCAAGGGACATTGATCAATGAAACCATTGGACATCTTCTCCTTGCAATGGCTTCAACCAAAACAGGCCGTTGGGGCAGTTTGATGGTCGAACCAACGAGAATTCACCTTTCAGGGGCTGACCTAGAACCTCACGATGTTATTGATTGGCTCAATGAACTCCCTGCGGATGGAATTGAAGGGCTCCTCGCAGTTACGCTTCCAAATTCTCGGCAAGTACGTTGGAGGTTTGCCCAAGTTGCGAAGACATTTGGAATCCTGCGTCATGGCGTTGATCCACGTAAAATCAATCTTAGCGCATTGGTTCGTAAGTATCGTGGAACAATCGTTGTGGATGAAGTGCTGAGCAAACTGTATTTCGAACGTATGGACATTCAAGGGTCAAAGGATGTCTTGCGAGGTATACAATCAGGACTACTCGATATTGTCGTTACCCCAACGGGTCCAATCGGAATCTCAGACCGAAGTCAACGTGATCTTCTTCTTCCAAACTGGGACAATGAAGCAGTCCGAGCAAGACTACGTCTACGATTAATGAATGAACGAGCCGTTCTTTGTTGTTTAAAATGTCAAGCCATACGTCGGTTCAGAGTTGAACGATATCCTGATCTCAAGGATCCAGGTAACTGTATTGTTTGCAAAGGGCAAATGCTCGTATGTGCCCGAGAAGGTCTTGAGAAGATGCTTGAAGGATGGGTTGCTTCAGATGAAGAGAGCGATCGTAATCGTATGAGTCGAAACGCCTCCTTGCTCAAAACACATGGGTTCCCTGCAATCGTATGTCTTATGGCAAGAGGTGTCGGAGAGGCGACTGCTCAACGTATTCTTCGAAAAGGGCACAGCAACAATATGGATAGTTTACTGCAATCCATTCACCATGCAGAAATTGAATACGCCAGAACTCGACGTTTCTGGGGTTAATCATTCAAGATTGACGTTGCGAAGTTTCAGACCTGCTTCCTTCATCATACCAGTTGAACGAGTGAAGTCTTCTACCCATCGCTCTGGTATATCGGTTCCACCAGCATAAACCACTTCGATAATTCCTGCTTGAATCAATGAACGAGCACATCGAGTACATGGAGGCCATGTCACATAGGCTGTGCAATCCTTGAGTGAAACTCCAATGCGTGCAGCATGCATAATCGCATTTTCTTCTGCATGACAAATAAGCGGATATTTTTCCTCTCGATTAGCGAGTCGTTCAATTGAATCATCGATACCACGAGGGAAGCCGTTGAAACCTGTGGACCGGATTTCTCTATCCGAGCCAACAACAACACAACCCACTTTTGTTGAAGGATCTTTACTCCAAGAACTGATGTGGTGTGCTAGCTCAATAAACCGTAGGTCCCACTTTTCGCTCATGTTGACTCATACGGGGCTCGTTCATCCTACCTTTGAGTGTTTGGTGGGAACAATTCGAGATGATTTGACCCATAGAGGCCCAATGCCTCAAACAACTCACCAATGAGGTATAGCGAACCAATTGCGAGAGTATATTCAGGTTGCAATTGTTCAAGAAACAGTTTCGCCTCATGTGGAGTTGCAGCGTGAAGGATTCCTTGCTCACATGACCAATCAAGACGTGCTAATTCAGAAAGAGGTATGCCGGGATATCGGCCAGTTTGTGGTACTGTAAGCAAAACGTTCGATGGTGGATGCTTTTTGCAGAGTTCAAGCAATGGTTGGACAAACCCATCCAAATCGTCCTGTGGAGTGCAACCAAACACCAAACACCATTCTTTTTTTGAAGCCACATGATTGGTAATGGATGGTAGCACTCGCTTCAATCCACTCGGATTATGGGCAGCATCCACGAAAAGGGCCCCTCCCCACGACATAGGCTCGATATGTTGCATCCGACCAGGCCAGTTGAGGGCATGCATCGACTCCTCTATCGACTCCATCGTGTAATTGAGGTGGCTCAAGACCACTTTTACCAACGCAAGTGCTTCTTCTTGCATTGAAGCATTTGAATCGATTGAGATCCATTCGATATTTGCCGGCGAAGGGCTCTCCCCAAGATGCTCCTGTCCCGCACAATGTGCTTCGTTTTCAACTGCAGAACGAGCCTTAGTATCTTCAATCTCTCGGGCAAAGATTGGTTTCTCTGGTCGAGCAATGGCTGCTTTTTCTGCAGCTATTTCAGCCAAAGTATCCCCAAGAATATCTCTATGTTCAAGTTGAATCGATGTGAGGAGGCATAAGTCTGCGGGTAAGATTCGTGTTGCATCAAAGCGTCCACCAAGCCCTGTTTCTACAATGAACACATCAGGGTGGATATCGCGAACACACAGGCAAGAAGCAAGAAATGTAATCTCAAAGAAGGTCAGTTCAATACCTAAATTAAGTTCAGTTTGCTGAATTAAGGACAGATAGATGTCGAACTGGTGTTCTGAGATGGGTCTACCATCAATTCGAATTCGTTCCTCAAGACGAACAAGATGTGGTGAAGTGAACATGACCGTAGTTTGATCTAATCGATTCAGATGTGTAGCCATCAAGGCACACGCAGTTCCCTTTCCGTTACTTCCTGCAACATGAATGATTGTTGATTCATAGGATTGAATGAGAGATTGGTGAGCCAAATGGACGCGTTCCAGTCCAAGTTTCATACCACGGCTTTTGGTCAGGTCAAGCCACTGTCGGATACTGGACATTCGCTCCCCCAGATTCTTCGTGTAGGACACGCATGATAGGTGTGGCGATAGACGATTCTTGCTATGGTTACGTCGATGTGCTCAAATGTGTTCCTCGTCTGGCAGGAGCATGAGCGACATGAACGGAGACTTCCGCCGCCAACTTCCATCTATGATTGGAATGGCCTCGATGTTCTTGGTTACCATCTTCCTTGCTATGTTTATCCGTCCTTGGTACGATAAGGCTGGATTGCAAGCGTTCGGAGCTGAGGGGGCATCGCAGTTACGCTATATCGGGCTTGAATTGCTGATGATTTTTGTCTTCACTGCAGCGATTCTCGCTCTCGCTCGTTACAAGAAAGAGTGGGTTATCAAATACGGAATCATGGGTATCCTCTTCATCGCCTTGATGTACGCAAGCGTACCACTCGCTCATCAGATTATGGTCGATGACACCGTAGAACCCTTCGAATACGAATCAACAGACTTCGTAGAGGCTGAATACCTGACTGAAATTGGTATGAATCAATACATTGATTCAGTTCGTACTAATGAAAATGGAATGATCAACAACACAATCAGATTAAACCAATTTGGAATGGATGAACCGATTTGGACCTCTGTCATTCCTCATGGAAACGAAAGTTATGAACTCGCTAAACTCGTTGTTGCAACCGGCCCAGATACAATCACGATCAACAATGGTGCACTGATCCAGACTCTATCACTTACGGATGGGACTCTTCTCTCAACCTACGAGTGTTTTGAATACGATGCAGAAGGGAACGTTTTCCCTCGTGTTGAATTTGGATGCATACTTGCAGTTGAAACAAGCGACTCTGTTTACATCGTCGATGGTGGAGAGAAGCTTCACCGTTTCACGACCTTCCCTGACGACCCCAACAAGATGGGTTTCCAGGCGACCTGGCAACTTCCAAGCGAAATGAAAGTCGTTGATGTTCTCATTGAAGCCGAACTCCTCGACGACACTCACCTTCTCATTGTCAGCAAGGAAATGGCCGGTGTCGTGGAACTAGAGAAAATAGTGGTCGACCCTCCCCAAGTAGGTTCGACAGCACCTCCAGCGACGGTTCTCATCAACGCAACCTCGAGTGCTAACTTCTCGGCTGCTGATGTTGGCTACTCCAATGTCGCCGATGTACCGATGAGTGAAGCGGATAATGGCGACCAACTCATTGTCCTCGGAACTGAAGATGGAGATATTCTGTCTTGGAATTATCAACCAGGGGATGAGCAACTTGTCGTCGAAGAAAGCAGAGTTTCAATCAACAACTTTGCAGACCAAATTCGAGATGTTCGATTGACAGATATCGATAATACAGGATACACTGAACTGTTGATAACAACTGAAGACGAAGCACGTCTCTTGTATGGTTCGAGTATGGTTCAAAGATTGATTGTTGATGTGG
>CAXAHE010000059.1:0-10232 GCA_963968475.1 uncultured Candidatus Poseidoniales archaeon
GGATAGGACACTTTGCCTCCTGTTCGTTCCACAAATTCTTCACGCGGCGTCAAGTCTATTTCGTTTCGAGGATGGACAAACATCGGCATAGAAAAGCGTCGTTGTGTAGGATCACCTGGGTTAACGACACGGTGAGTTGTTGATTTGAATAAACCATTTGTCAGATTCTGAATCATGTCTCCTGAATCAACAATAATTTGTTCATGGTTTCCTTCAACATCAATCCAGGTGCCATCATTATCCATGACTTGTAGTCCTGCAGCAGTTGCAGTCATTAACAACGTAATCAGGTTGATGTCTTCATGGGCTGCAGAACGTACAGCTCCTTGAGGTGTTGACTCATCGAGAGGTGGATAGTGAATGATTCTCATGATTGTATTCCCATCTGTTGCCATTTCAGGCAGCCACGTTTCTTCATGGCCTAGATAGGTGCTGCATGCACTGAGAAGCATGGTTGATATCGATTCCATCTTGTTGTAAAGTGAATCCACATTTTCCTCAAAATCAGGTAAATGATGACTCGGCCAAATGTTTGCAGGATATGTCAAATCAGTTTCACTGCCTTGATTTCCTCTTCCCGTTTGCCAGAATTCTTTCAAATCAGGAGCAGGGTTGTTCTTTGCGTGTTCGATTCCAAAAGCAGTGTATCCCCTCTGGTGCGAAATTTCTGGACGAAGATACGATCGCTTCGTCTCTTCATTGAGGTCAAAGAAATACTCTGCTTGTCGATATGTCTCCTCGATGTGATCAAGGTCAATACCATGGTTGATTAAAGCAAAGAAACCGATGTCGGTGAGTGATTCTCCGACCGCCTTGATGAAGGCCATACGCCGTTCTTTATCGCCTGAGAGGAAGTCTTGTAAATCTGCTACAGGCAGTGGTCTTGACAAAGGTTTCACTCCTAGTTGTCTCGAAGTTTCGAAAGCAATCTGAGCATCTCGAAATACAACCATAGGACTGTTACGAGGATTCCGTAAGCACCCCACCATTCTTGCTGCTTAGGAGCACCCATTCGTACACCAGCCTCAATCATTCCAAAGTTGGAGATGAGCATGAGGGATGCAACGACGATGATAAACAAACTAATTCCTATGCCAATTGGTCCGCTACTATGGAGGAAAGGGATGGAAACTCCTGGGATGAACATGAACATAATGCTGATGAGATAAATGAACATAATTGACCCTGTTAGGGAAAAGACGATTTTGTTGAATGTCGGAGTTGGTCGTATGATTCGCAATGAGTAAATTGTCAACATAGCGCCAATAACACCAAGAGTTGCTAAACCTGCTTGGATAGCAATTCCTGGATACATCAACTCAAAGACCAAAGTAAGGGGGCCGATGAAGAATCCTTCCATGAATGCATAGATCATCACAGGTGTTTGAGGATTTGATGGACGGGAGAACATCAGGTAAAGAGCGATTCCAATTGTTCCGAACATACCAAATAACATCATTGGGAAAAGAATGGCTGGGAACATAAATCCGACAATGACAGTGCCAAGGGCAGAGATGGTCATCAATCCAAACAGAATTCCAATCTTTTGTAGCGTCCCTTCAAACGTCATTCGGTTGTTTCCAGAGATGGTGTTCCAAAACTTTGGTTGGAATACGGGGTTACTTGAGTTGTAAGCCATATCCTTACGAGAGTGCTGTCCTTTGTGAAGGTTACGCGTCTCAAACCTGTTCGGACATCTGTTGTTGATAGTATTCATCTAATTGGTCGAGACTCCATCCCATGTCCAAATACTTCTCTACCATAGCCTCATCCCATCCTGGGAAACGACCGAGGTCTTGGGCAGATAGTCCACTCTCTGCATCCGGTGCTTGACCGTCAAGAACAGGTTGATCCCATCCTGCATTTGAGCCAACAACTGCATTCAATTCTTCTTCTTCAATCCAATCCTTGACTTCTGATTTATTTTTTCGGTTTTGAATAATTCCATTTGCTGCACCTATGAGTAACAATGCTCCACCAAGCATTAACAGAAGCATGAAAATTTCACCCATTCCTTTCTCTGCTTCTCCACTTGAACCCCCAGCGTTTTGATTGAGTTGTGCCAGAGAACAACCAGAGATATCTGTCGATGTATCTGGTAGAGTGTCTGGGCAGTCGTCATCACCATTCAAGACTCCATCACCATCATCATCGATTGATTGATTTTCAGTATTGTTTGTTTCGCCATCTGCTGGTTCTGGTGTGATACCGCCTAGATCGCACCCTAAGGCATCAGCTTCATTGATTCCGTCACCATCGGCATCAGCCATGTTGATGGCATCTTTTGGTGATACGTCATCAACTCCAGGATCTAATGCTGTTGTTTGAGCCCAAGCGACTTCAATCTGATCCAAAATACAATCACCGTCAGTATCTGTGGAGAGGGGATTTCCTCCCAAAAGGTATTCGTCATAGTTCGAGAGTGTGTCTCCATCAACGTCCATATCCCCTTCGAGTGTGGATCCGAACATTGCTATGGTTCTGTTTAGGCCGTTACCAACTTCCCAGATGTCAGGCATTCCATCATTATCAGTATCTGTGACATTGTCGAGACGATTCCAGTCAGCATACCACGAAGTGATGTACGGTGTTGCAATTTCTGCAGAATCAATAATCAATCCCATTTCCCGATTACGAACCATTGCAGAATCGCCCCAGTTGATGCTTGAGATGAGGACAGATGTACCATCAACGATAGCACCTTTGTTATGTAGTTTAGAAACATCATCATCTTCACTCATGATGATCGCAGAAACATCCCAGCCATTGGTTTGATTCCAATCGTTATTCATTCTGTCAACGATGTCTTGAATATCTTCATCAAGATAAGCTCCATTGATGATGAGGCGAATGGAAACATCTCTCTGCGCAGCATCTTCAAGTGCACTTACGACTGGATTTTCACCCCATCCCCATTGCCAATCAAGGTCGAGGTATTGTAGTGAAAGCAAAATTTCCTCATCTGCATTTTCAATCATGTTGGTTAAACCTTCAACACAATCATCAGGGCAGGTCAAGAGAGTTCCGGAGTACGTTCCTGTGAATGTAGGTGCAGAATCTCCGACAATTGTTCGTACTTCAGGCATTGAGTAACTGTTAGTTGGTGGAGTCGATGATACTGGAGAAACATACATTGAATCTTCATCAAATGCCATGTGTTCTAAGACAGTCTGAGCCAGTTCTTGGCTGTGGACAATCATACTCCAGTCCCTGTTGCCACGCTGACCAGGAGGTGGGAGAGAGGCGTCTTTCCAGTTTCCGGAACCTATCCAAACAGATGACTCATCTTGAACTGCCACCTTAGCGTGGAGGTAGAGATACGGATCATCGCCACTTCCTCCAAACCATGAGACATCAATTCCGGCTTGTTTGAGTTCATACGCATACGATGCTTGCGTTTCCCTGTCGTTTGTATTCCACCATGATTCTACTTCATTGAGAACAACTACGACGGTCACACCTCTGTCGTGAGCATCGATAAGTGCTTGAGTGAGATCCATTGATTGGAGTTGATAAAGATGTAAATGAAGAGATGTTTGTGCTTGATTTACCCATGCAAGTACATCGACCAAACCATCATGAGGGCCAAGAAGTGGTTGTATCATAGTTGCATCTGAAAACGTGAGATCAGTACAGAAATCGCTTGCTCCAAGTCGGCCCCATCGCTGATGCCAGTCGACCGATTGGTTGGTGTCAGTAATTGTCCCACAACCATCGCCTCTGTACAGAATCAAATTGTCAATTCCGTTTACAGGTTCAGATAGAGCAACGCCAGACCATCCCTCAGCATCCACAGGACCGTTTCCGTAAACAATCGTATCGGCTACTTGTCCAGTTGGATGAATAAGTTGCAAAGCCATGCCACTATCGAGGAGATAAATCGGTGTACTCATAGCAGTGTTCATATCGATTATTGTACCATCTTCATACAAACCAAGACCTGAGACATCATTTGTTAGTTTTACAGATGAACCTGCATCGATTTGTAGGTTGGTTATGACCGCAGTATATTCAGTGTTGTCGGCAGCTGTTCGTCGAATTTGCCATCCGTTAAGAGTTGCTGATTCTTCTCCATTATTCGTGATTTCAAAGAATTCCAATTCAGTAGAAATCGATGAGATTCCATCCCACATGACGGATGTGAATTTAATCGAATCTTGAGATGCGATCATCGTTGCATCAGGTTCTGCAGTTCCGGGTGTTGGCCATGCAAACTCTACCCATTCGGAATTCGTCTCATTGTAACCGTATGTTACACAGTTACTCGCCAAGTATTCAGACGGAGGAGATGCGCTTGTGACAAGTTCACCATCTGGATTGAGTATTTCGAGTATCCCAGTGTCTTCGAGAGAACCACCGAATATATCGTAGGTTAATTCAACCACAATCCGTTGCCCTGCTTCGATTGTTGTGTTATTTTCTGCATGACTCCAGAGCATTGAAGAGTCTACAAATTGGCGTCCCATTAGCGGGTTCGAGGTGTAATCCACGCTCACCATCCAACGGCTAAGGTTGACGGGTTCTGTACCGGTGTTGTGAAGTTCAATCCAATCAGCAGAAGGGGAGAATTCCGAGTCATCGCAGGATGATGCAATCTCGGTGATTATAATCGACTCTGAATCGGTATATTCTGGCCATACTGGATTCAGAGTCCCTGGTGTTGCCCAAGCACTGTTGACCCAGTCATCCATGCCCCATGTTGTAGAAGTCGTAGGTGCGTTTGTACCAGCTTGACCAGCACCTGCGTGAGTTTCTGTGTTGTTGATCAGAGACCCTCCTTCAAGGGTACTCGTCCATTGAGCAGAGTGAGCAATCGCTCCGTTTCCATCAATGAGGTTTATTTGATCAGGTGTTGTGTGCTTTAGGTAAAATTGAGATGTGCCATTTAGAGCAACAAGTGTAGTTTCACCTGCAGCTAATATCGTTGTTGATTTCATTGGCATGTTGTATTGATGCAACATAAGATTTCGATTTGCTGCTGATAATCTCCAGCCGGCAACGTCTACTTCCGATGTGCCAAAGTTGTGAATTTCAATCCATTCGCCGCCTGGGTACGACTCTGAGTCTAATCCAACTGCATCAGGAAGCAACTCTGTGATACGGACATCACCAGTTGTTGCTGCTGGAACCGGTTCGGGCTGACCAGGAGTGGAATAGAGGGATGGCGACCATGCATCATTGTAGTTGGTACTGCGTAGAAGCGAGACGTTTGGTCCATAGTTTGTAGCATACCAGGCCATGTCAACGACATTCGAAGAAGCATCGAGCAATATGAGATGATTGTAATTATCCCAAAGACGAGTGTCAGCAGTAAATTCAACGATGCGGCGTTCTCCTGACAGAATAGTTGTACTTCCTTGCGTACTATTTACTGCAATCGTACCAGGATCAAGGAAGGTTTGATTCCCCATCCCGTCGATAATAGACCAACCGTTTAGATCGATGTCGCTTGTTCCAGTGTTGAGTAATTCAATCCATTCACCCAAAGGTAAAGCATTACCATCATTGTTTGAGACAGGCATAATCTCGTTAAATCCTACAGACCCAGAGGCTGTAATGGAATCTAGAGTTTGAATATTTGTTGAATTGGGTGATGGATATGTTGAGATGACCCACATTCCACCAAGTGGATTTTCTTCCAGCGAGAAGCCAGGTTCGTTATTATTCCAACTGACTTCATCTCCAATGCTTCCATTTGGAAGGTAAAGCCGAACAGTTTCTTGGCCGTTGTTTAGAACACCGCTACTCATTGTTGCATTCACTGCTACGGTTCGGATTTCACCTGGGTAAATGAGTTGTGTTTCATAATCAGAAGTTGCCCCAATAAGGTGAGTTGAATCGATTTCAATCATGTTACCTGCTTGGTCTTGTAACCACCATCCAGACATGTTGATTGTGGACGTCCCGTTGTTATGCAATTCAATCCATTCGCCACCCGGCCAGGAGGCATTGTCTCGGCTTGGCCAAGAATCAGCCATAATCTCATTGATTTGTAGGTCGCTTGGGAAATAGGTAGGTCCCGCACTGCCACTCCCAGTGTTTGAGGAACCAGGCGTTGGATTTGAGGTTGCTATCCAGTCAGCATACGGGTCAGAAGGGTCTTGTTCAAGACTCACTCCGGATGAACTTGAATTCCATGTTGCTTCATCAATCCAATTTCCAGATCCATCATAGAGCGTCATGAAGTCATTTGAATTAGCGACATAGAAATTAGTATATCCATTCCGAGCAATCACCATGTAATCGCCTGGGGAAATGGTGTAGGTTGATGCGTTATTGATGTCATAGCCAACGATACTGTTGGCGTCAAAAGTAAGGGTTTTTGCTCCTTTGTTCGAGAAATACCAATTACGTACATCAACATCCGTTGTGCCAGAATTAAAAATCTCCAGCCACTCTCCACCAGGATACATGGCATCATCACCGCCGTTGGGGTTTGGTAGTGCCTCGTTGATGCAAATAGCTCCTGAACACGGCTGACTGCGAGCAGATGTGGACTCTACAGGTTCAACTAAAGGAGTGAGTGGGACGAGTAAAAGGAGAGCTAGTAAAAAGTATGATTGGCCGCGCATAATGTCACCTGCAGTAACACCTGACGTTATCCCCCTCATATCTTTTGGCGAGGTGTACTTTCCTCAAAATCAGATGAAACCAAAGTTATCAGCCATTTGTGCGAATGTGTAAATCATGATTGGGACAAGGATAATTCCCATACCATGGCTTCGACGTATTCCAATTCGGGGAGGCATCATTCCTAGGATGGTCCCTACAATGAGAACCCCTATTCCTACAAACCCCGTTGAAAGCCAGACAAGAGCCGCAACGAAGATAATGACACCCATAACCATTGATTGTAATGGGATAGCAGCGTGAAGTCGTAGCATTCCTTTCCCAACAATTTTCATAATCGGCATAGCCATAATTCCTGCTGCCAAGCACACTGCAAGTAATCTGATGAAATCAGCAGTAGGTTCAGTTGAGTTCCATGTTTCGATAGGATACATCATTTTCAGAGCAAGTGTTGCTCCTGAACGTGATCTTCCAATGATGTAAAGGAACCCAAGAACCATGACAGTAACTGCCGTGTTAACTGCAGAAAGAATGGCAATGACTTCCAAATCTTGTTTTGTTTGAGGTCCTTCATGACCACCTTCAGCTTCCGCAATAGCGATTTCAAGTAATTCATCATCAGAAAGTTCTGTCAATCGGCGAGTTTCCCAGTCCATCCCATAGCCTTCTTTTCCTTGGACCTTTGCTGCAACGTTTCTTCCACCCATAACCAAAACTGTCGCTTGAGAAGCAGTCATCCCCGGTAAAACCCCCATACTTGCCCCGGCTACTGCCGACCAAAAGCATGGAGCAATGAGGGGTTTAATCGGTGGTAAATCCCAGTTTTCACGTTGAGGTGGAAGGTGACTCGTCGTTGCGTAAATGTCCAATAAATTCGCTATGCCGAATAGTCCTGCTAGACTTGGGAGGAGGAGTGATGGCGAGGGCATTCCTACAGGACTGTCAACAGGAAGTTCGAACACAGCCCATCCGTACAATCCTGCGAGAAGGAAAAATATTGTAGCCGCAAAGAATCCAGCAAGACGACTGTCATTGCCAAGTTTCTTTCTGGTAATCTTTTGGAGCCACTTCGGCCAATCAAGACGGGTTGTTTCAGTCGCAAGAAGGAGCAATGAAATTGTAAGAAGAATCACTGGCAGCCAACTTCGCATACCATCATACCAATTGAGTTCAGGCCCAAATGCAATGCGTGCTACAATAATCAGAGGTAATGAGAGGAACAATCCGAGTTGTGATCCTCTTGCAGACCATGCAACACCTCGAGCAGCATTGCCTGCTAATAGCATTCTATGCCCAGGCAATAGCGATAACGCTGTATCCCCGTCTGGTGCCCCAATAAGCGCTGATGGAATGTAATTCAGGAAAGTGTGAACAGTACCTGTTGACACGATAATTGCAGCAACAGCTGAAAGTGGAATGCCCAGGTCGAGAAGTGCAGGCGATAAAGCAAGCAAAATCAATGCTACGTTGTTGACGTGGAAACCTGGGATAAGCCCAGTCAAGGAACCCAAAAATACACCGAAGAAAAGAGCCCCAAGGAGCCACCACAAGTCAGTGAAATATGCTTCAATCATCTGTTCACCCCATCATTGCTGGTCGATGTATTCTTGACGATCGCCGACACCGTCTCCATCCGTGTCTTCAGAATACGAACTTGTTCCTATCGAGCTCTCAAGAGTGTCACTTAGACCATCATTATCTCTGTCATCAACATCTGCGCTTTCGAGAGCGTAAATTACTGCCATAGAATCGCTGTCTTCAATCTGAAGTAAGCGACCTTCCCATGTCATTGCCGTTCCGAGATGGAGTTCATCAAGACCAATCGAATTACCGATTGCATTGAGTCGGACTTTCTTTTGACTCCCCGGTTCTGAAAGGAACCATGTTCCATTTTCTTCAACAGCGAGCCCATCTAATCGGACAACTTTGTTCTTATCATAGCCCCATTGTGTTGCTCCATCGGACCAAAGCAGTGTGGTTGGATTCATCTTGTCTCCTTCAGAAAGGTCATGGACCAGTAATTCAGCCCTCATGTTTTCATCATCCCAAGAAACAGTTACATCGGCAACAACGGCTTGACCAGCCTCGAGCCATGTCGACCGAGGGCCAGGAATTGTCACGGCGATGCTAGTCCAGCCGGGTGTATAGCCGGCGGAGTCAGCAAAGTATCCTGATTCATCTTCGACACTCGGTTCAACTGCGTATTTCATGTAAGCAGCCACTGTGTAATGAGTATTAGGATCGCTAAGGGCAGCAATTGGGTTCGCACTAAGCATCAGAAGTAGATCATTGATGGTCGACGTGGCTGTAAGTGACTCATCGGAGTCACCACCTTTGTCGAGGCACCATGAAGAGATTGCTGTGTTCCATACGAGACGACCACGCATCTTGATTGCCTTCCCTTCCCACGTCTCGGCCATGGATTTATCATCATCGCTCGGTATTACGCACAGAGGTGAACCGGCTGAACCCGTTAGTTCCCATGTGCTATTCTCGATTGAGAGCATACCCGCAACATCGACAGTTCTACCTGATTGATACATCCATGTTGATTGAGAAGACCAATCGAGTAACGGAATTTCAATTGGATGATTACGGTCAACCATAATTTCCGGTCCTTGTACTCCAAGATTCCAGCGTAATTCTCGCTGCTGGTAGGAAAGAACGCCTTGAACAGTGACCTTGGAACCTGCTTCGATCCATTGACCTGTTGAGGAATGAATGGTCATGCCTATTTGATGTTCAGAGTTTCCGTAGTTTGGATGGTCTCCAAGTTTGGCGTTGCCGAAGGCGATATCTGGGGCGATAGATTTCGAGATAAAACCAGTGATTTGGATGATTTCACCATCAAATGCTTCTGGATCAATCGCGATATCTGAAATCGCTAACAAAGGCACATCTGGAATATCAGATGATTTCCAACTCATAGCCCCTGCTCCGAGTGCTTGAATCCACATCCTCCCTTCGTAATTGATGAAATCACCCATAATCGTCACATTTGTGCCGATGGGGGGCGTATCTCCTGGTCGATACCATCTTAGTTCAACGACACCAGTGCCGTCGTCAATGATTGCATCAAGTCGATCATCTCCAGAATTATATGGGTCTTCGACCCATGAAATCAAGGTACCTTCAACCTTGACGATTTCGTTGACATAATTTGTTAGTTCGTCCACGTCGACCACAGATGGTTCACGCACCATTGCATACCAGTTCAAAGTTGCAACTAACAGAAGCGATATGGCAAACATAACCCATAATCTTGGCCCGTTTGTTTCCGGGTCATCTGTCGATAATCGAGCGAGAAAGGACTTGAGACCATCCGCCATGTACTATGCTTTCGCCTACAGGGGATAGCCGTTGCCCTTCGGCTTTCTGAGAGGAGATGCCTTGAAATGCAACGAATGAGCAGGTCTAACTATGCGAGACAGAGTTATCCGCGATGAAATTCATCGTGATATCTTGGTGCCAGCACATCATGCGAGAATCATTGATACGCATGAATTCCAACGATTACGAAATGTACAACAACTTTCAACATGCGAATTTGTGTTCCCTTCAGCCACTCATACCCGTTTTGCTCATTCACTGGGAGCATATCACCTTGCAGGTGCATTGACAGACTCATTGCAAGAAGTTCAACCGGGTCTTCTGTCAAATGA
>CAXAHE010000060.1:0-9906 GCA_963968475.1 uncultured Candidatus Poseidoniales archaeon
GATGCATATCGTGTTGTGATACAATTAGCCTTGAATCGCCCATTCTCGACTCCAATCCCCACCAATTGATGCCTTCTTTAGCTAACTTTCCAAGAAGTTCAACCAGATGTCGTTGATGTGATTCAACATGATTGTGAGAGAATCCTAAACTCATTACGTTTGGTAGGCAACCAATGCCTTTGAGAGAAACGTTCTGTTTTTGAGGACCGATTGTTGTAAAGTCTGAATTGTTCTCACGATGCAAATGCTTCACGTGTAGGGGTATTCCAAATTCAATAAGAGGTTCAATGGTCGATGGATGGAGAATCGGCGTATCCATTAGTGAGAGTTCTATTGCTTCCTGATATCCTAGGTAACGAATCGTTTTGGAACGGACACCCCATCTCGGGTTAATCGAAAAGATTCCATCGACGTCCTTCCAGAGGATTACTTCATCAGCCTGTACAAGATGTGCGATTGCTGTTGCTGAATGATCAGACCCTCCTCGACTAAGAACTGCTAGTTCTCCATTATGGCCTTCTCCAAACCATCCTGTAATGACTGGAGTTCCTTTCAACGTATCTCGATTCAACTTTGTACTTGATGCTTGTAAGTCAACATGCGTTGCAGAGTAATTACCATCCAGAGTAATCCCTATGTCTTCAGCACCGAGAGGATATGCGTCAATACCCCTCTGTTGGAGTCGGTGAGCTACAACCAAAGCGCTTAGCCGTTCTCCTGATGCCAACAGTCGATTTAATGCTGCTTTATCATCTGGTTTTTGAGCAAGATCTCGTAAGGAATCTTTGATGCTGTGCAAGACTAAGGAGAACAGATGGGCATTGCTCGACGTGTCCAGCCCAGGAGCAAAGCGAAGATGCTGGGCAGATAAGTCATGGACCAACCTACTTGCATATCGTGGTTCCTTAGCAGCTCGATACAATCGATCGGTTGTACCCCAGAGTGCTGATACAATCACAATGGATTGATGATCGCCTTGAATCACTTCCGCTATTCGGTCAAGATCAGCAGAATCACGGAGACAAGATCCTCCAAATTTGTGAACAATTCGATAACTCACAAGGCATCCCTCTTTCGTAATAGGAGGTCTGCAAGAACAATCTTCGTCATAGCAATTGCCACACTTACGCCCCTTGGTCCTAACACAGGGTCGTGTCTTCCCTTTACAACCAGTTGTTTCTGACCATCTTCTTCTAAATCCAGAGTTGTTTGTTCCTGAGCGATGCTTGAGGGGGGTTTGAGGGCAATTCTTGCATGAATATCGGAGCCGGAGGTCATTCCTGCTAAGCTTCCATCAGGACGCTTTCCCAGTTGGATGGGGCTTGCGGAGGAACCTCCCCATGGACTATTATGTTCGAGACCAGTCATTCTAACCGCCGAGAACCCTCTTCCGAATTCGACTCCTCTGCATGCAGGAATTGCGAAATATGCTCTGCCAAGAGCAGGTTCAATTCCGTCAAACCAAGGTTCACCAATACCAATTGGTAGATTTGTAACGTGAACATCAACTCGACTTCCAATGGAGTTCCGTTCGCTTCGAACCGTCTCGATGCGTTCTTTCATCGCTTCAGCAGCGAGGGGATCCCTGCATCTCAATGATTTGCAAAGTTCGTTTTCCCATTCAGGAGGGCAGGTTTCTATCGGTTTTGCTTCGATATCTCCTATTGCTCCAACGTGAGCATGGATTTGGATATCTCCCAGAAGTGGGCTTATGATAGCAGCAGCAGCAACAAGTCCTGCTGTTAATCGTGCAGAAGAAGATCCACCGCCTCTCAAATCAGCATGCCCATCAGTTCTGATGTTCATAACCATGTCTTGGTGACCAGGGCGAGGATGATTTGGAATGAAACTGTAATCTGAAGAGCGCGCATCATTATTACGAATAATCAGTAAGATTGGTTGACCTGTTGAAGTTCCTTGATAGACACCTGTTGAGATTTCAACAATATCGCTTTCCTTCCGTTTGCTGGCAAAGTGCCCCCCTGGTCTTCTCATGTCCATGCATTCTTGGATGTATGCTTGATCGATGACTACCCCTGGTGGTATTCCTTCGATTAATGCCCCAACCATGGCTCCATGGCTTTCGCCAAACAGGGTCACAGTCAGTAATTTACCAAGGCGCATATGCATTGGACTCAATCCTGCCGACTTGTTTGCTGTTCAAGAACTTGGGGTTTCAGCCGCACTATCCTCTTTATCGGGATTTAGGAAATTTGTTTCGATAAGTTCGACTTCTGGATACTTACTTTCATACCATTGCTTCAATCGGTCCATGATGCCTTGAAGCAACTTTGGTACGACGATGACGATAGCAGTTCCAGAACCAGTAATTCCGGCAGCTCGAGCACTATTGACGAGTGCATCATTTGTCATAATCCTCCCTTTGACATCTCCTGTTGCGCCAATGACGCCTCTTCCGTTCATTGTTAATGCTACAAGTTCATTTTCTTCCTGTAAGGCGTTAAGTGCTTGGATGAAGTGTTGTTGATGAGGGATGAAATCCTCAAGTGAGGGTCGTTTTTCTCTTGGTCCTCTTGAGACGATAAGAACGTCCCAATCTTCTTCCTTAGGGCCATCGCCTTCGAGAAGGATTCCTTCCCGTATGTTTGGTTGATTCGCATCGATGAGTTTCCATCCAGGTGTTGCGCAGGCCCAGGTGTCATCGACGCTTCCTGTCAATGTAATTCCGGAATCTAATTGTGCATCAACGGCAATCGAAACAATATCTGCTAATTCAAGATGAATTTCGGTTGCATCACAGAGCGCCCGAACTGCTGCAACACATAACGCAGAAGATGATTTCAGGCCTTGAGCGATTGGGATCTTTGATTGAACAGCCCAATTGATGTCTTCTTCTGGAATGGGTAGTTCATGACCTGCTTTCTTCCAGGATTGAACAACGAAGGAAAGTATTCTGTCCCCGTCGTCGAGATCTCTTTTACTCGGTTTATCCAGTAAACGAATCGCCAATGGTAAATCAAGCGACATGCTAGCGCCATAACCAGTTCCCGCAGCGTGAAGTAGGCTACAAGCACCGTGTGCGCGTCCTCTCCCTAATATCGCCATGTTTAGCGCTCCACTGACGATGAAGAGACGCTTACGCCAATATGCCTGGTCTGATTGGTGTTGTAAGCGATAATAACATCGCCTATGCAAAGTGCTGTAACAGAACAAGCAGCACCATTTTTGTCCAGCACCCTGACCGTCTCCGCTTGTTGCAAGAGTACATGTGCTTGATTATGTTTTTCATCTGAATACCTCAATAAAATAAACGGGCGAGTCTCTATTTTTAAACGGCCAATTGTGCAAATACGTGTGATTCCTTGCATTGATACAACCATAATTTTGTCTCCTGAAATCAACTCACTGAGATATTTAGTGCTCCCATCAGCCATCAGCGTATATGCTTCTACGCTTCCTGCATTAATTCGAAACGGTCGCTTTGGGACATAGGTTGATTCGATGGTTTCTCCGTGTATTAGAGCAAGACTTCGGGCTGTAGAGCCAATCAGCATACCTTCTCCAACTTCGAGGAGCGATGTCAAATCGATGCAAACTCTGTCGCCAGTGTGGCCTGATTCAATTGATGTAATTTGGACTTGACTCAAGGAAAGGGTACCATGAGTCTCATCTGTTCCATAATTCCGAATCTCTTCTGTAGAACTACGTAGAGATTTAACAATAAGAGCAGATTCAAGTTCCTTTTCTGAACAAACCAGTGCGTCTACGCCAATCTCGAGAGCAAAACCTGCTCCATGAGCCTGTAACGGTTCATCGATTTGAGCAGCGATCCGTGTCGGTGTCTTGTCGCATGCAGCAACTACATTTTCAATTGGTATCATCGACCAGTCCTCGAACGTAAGATAGATCCATTCTACAGTTCCTGCAAGCGAGCGAGCATATTCTTGGCGTTCTTCTGAATTGATATGGACATGAGCGCCAATCTTTGAATTTCCTCTGTAAAGAAATCCTTCCTTCGCGAAAATAGAGGTCTCTGAATGCTCCGTTGCGAAATAGAAATCGACATCGTCATGTGAAGATGTATGATTTGAATCGAGCCAGACTTCCATGTTCGTCCCTCAAAGATTGAATTCATCTGCTGCCGCCGTTGCAGAGACCCCTTCATGGATGATTCGGCGCAGTGCCATAGCCATCTTGCCAGGGGTTTTGTGAGCGAAGACTTGTCTTCCCATGCAAACGCCAGCAGCTCCCGCCTTCATCGCATTCTCTACCATGAGCAGTATGCTACGTGTGTCACCGGTATTTGCACCACCTGCAACCAGCATTGGTATTGGCGCTGCAGATATGACATGCTTGAAGGATTCTGAATCGCCTGTCCAAGTGGTCTTGGCGACATCGCACCCCATCTCGAAGGCAATGCGTGCTGCTTGGGAGACACCTTGCGTTTTGTCACCCGGGACAGGATTCAAATTTGGCCCCCTTGCATAAACCATGCCGAGTACAGGTAGGCCAATGTGATGTGAATCCGTTGTTACTTTACCGAGGGCTTCGAGCATCTCCGCTTCCCCGGTTGTGCCCATGTTGACTTGAGCAGATGCTCCAATTCCACCGCGAGTCAAAATTTCAGATGGGTTGCCAACGAGAACTTTTCTGGATGCATCATCTCCGCCATGTCGGGTTGAAGCCGAAAGGTGGATGACCATGCTTGTTTTGGTGCCTTGGCAGAGATGGGAAAAGTAGTCTACAAGTCCTTTCTGAGCAACGATAACATCTACCTTTGCTTCGACAAGTTCTCGAATCAAAACTTCAGTATCTTCCAATCCAGGATTGGGGTAATCAGACAAGCCGTGATCGATTGGAATCCATAAGCCCTTTCCATTTGGGAGCATTTTCTCCAGACGTGAGGCTTTGTCCATAACTCGGCCAGTCCTCCCTGCAATTCAATGCTTTGCATTTGGGCGATGAGTAGATACGCACAAAGCGAATGATAAAAGAAGAACTACGCTTAGGCCTGTGTATGGAGACTGGTGCTTGGCTCATGGTTGGAATCCTCGCAGGTGGTTTTTTTGTCGGCCTGTGGTACATTCTCATTAGAGGTGATGCGGATCTCGACATGCGCCGAGGAATCGTTGCTGATGGACTGAGAAAGCCTGCACAGAGTTCCAGTTTCTCTAGTGCTCGAAGCGAATTTGAGCGGAAATTATTACAAATCGAATCCGAACGCCGACGAAGAAACCTTTCTGGCGGCAGCATCAATCTCCTTGGGGATGCAACTCTCCTCCAACAGCCTGTGCAGGAGCAACCTGTGCAGGAGCAACCTGTCATGAGCCAGCCTGCTGCTGCTACTGTCCAAGACGATGATCAAGAAGAGACGGAAGAGCAGATGCTCGAACGTCGCAGACTTCGAGACGAGGAATGGGCTCGGCAAGAAGATGAAAAAGGACGTCGTCAACAAGAAGAAGAAGAGGCTGCTCTCCAAGAGCAACAAGAACGTCTCAAGCAAAATCAAGAGGAACAGCAAGAGAAAGAACGGCTGGAATCCGAACAAGCAGCAGAAGCAGCACGACTTGCTGCACAACGTGACGCAGCAGCCCAATCAGAGCGAGATGCAGAAGAAGCAGCACGTCAAGCAGAGCTTGCAGCATCTGAAGAACAACGCTTGGCTGAAATCCAAACGGCCCAAGAGAAAGATGCTCTTGAACGTCGCCAAGCAGCGAACAGAGCACTCGACGAACTCCGCGCTCGTCTTGAGAGAGAAGGTGCACGTTCCTCAGATGTCCAAGTTTCTTTGATGTGGAATAATTACAACGACCTTGACCTGCACGTTGTTTGTCCTTCAGGAGAACGAATCCATGGCGGCAATCGTAAATCCTCCTGCAATGGAGAACTGGACGTCGATGCAAACGTACGACCTGATTCACGCAAACCAATTGAAAACGTTGTTTGGCCAGAAGGTGAAGCGCCTGCTGGAACCTACCAAGTCTTCGTCCACTACTACAAGAAGCACAAGAAGCGACGTTCGAAAGATCCAACAAAGTTCCAAGTCATTGCCAACGCATATGGGGATCTTTTGGAATACTCCGGTGAACTCAACTTTGGTGAAGAGATTCAACTTGTCTGTAGTTTCAATGTTCCAACAATGGAAGAGAGAGAAGAAATCAAGCGTCAGTTAGAGCAACAAGTACGTCTTGCAGAAACAGGTGAAGTGGCTGCAGATAAGATTCTTGAAGACGAAGCGACTCCTAAGCAACTCGAATTCGGTGAATTGGTCGATGAGATTGAAAGTGAATTAGTCAATGATGTTGAAGACGATGGTTCAGGTGTTCCACCTGCACCTGACTTAGGCTGATATGGCTCAAGACAGGATGTCATCGAGACGTTCGTTCTTCAATGCATTCTTGATGCTACGTGCGATACGTCGTCCTGTAGACATACGTGTTTCGTTGATGTCAGAGTAAGGTGAGCCGCCAACAAACGGATTTGAACCTGCGACAATTCGAGCACTGATTTCAAAGACCTTGAATTCCAAGGCATCCGTTACGATTGTTTCTAAGCAGAAAGGTCCGATCATTCCTCTTGCTCCATCTTCGAGCTCATAGGACGCAGCAACAGTTCCTTCAGCCATTTCAAAGGCTCTTGGAAGAAGAGATTCTCTGATGACAACGGGTTGGTTTCCTGTTACAACAAATGAAGGTTCCATACCGGCTTCACGGAGATCTCTCAGTGAACCAAGTTTGTAGAATTCATCGACATTTGCTTCGTCTCTTCTATCCATTGAAAGGAGTTCCAAACGACCAAGATTCATCCCAGCATGCTTTCCTTTTCCTTGAACTTGAAATCCATCTGTTGCCAGGGGGTCAAAGAAAAAGTGAAGGTAATACCGGCATCCGAGGACGTATTCTTGGATTGTGAATTCTTCTTCAATGTCTACATTTCTTCTAAAATCACGATAGTCCCGAGCGATGAAATATCCCCTTCCACCTTTTGCTCCTGCGTATTTTACGATAACAGGGCCATCGATGTCATGGGGGTCTTCGAGAACCTTCGGCATTGTACATCCTCCAGAAAGGAGCCAGTCTCTCTGCTTTGCACGGCTGCTTTCCCATCGAAGGATATCCCGATTGCCAAATGTTGGAACTTCCAAATTACGGAAGTTTTCACTCCCAAGGTATTCAACAAGAGATCCATGAGGGATGATCACCACGTTCTTGCTCTTCAACCAATCTGCATGATCTAGCATTTCACGATAATCGTCAAGCATTAACCATTCATCAGGCTCTGCACCTGGGAAGGCTTTGTAGAAGCGTCTCCGGTTTTCACCTACTGCGATTCCAAGTGTTCTGAAACCTTCTTGACGTGCTCCATGAAGGATTTGAAGTGATGAGTGGGATGCAACAACCCCAATCGTGATGTTCTCCTTATCGTAGTCCGCGAGCCAGGAGAGAAGTGAGGAGTGGTCTACGCCCATGTCGAGGGGTTTAGTATGCACTCTATGACTGTTATCCCGATAATGCGATGCAATTGATAAAACTTTGATATCGGGGCTGTGAAGACTTCAAGTGCCGAATGCATATCAAGGAACATGGCGAGTTCCCCTACCCCCGTTAGCCGGATGACATATTCTGGATATTTGCAACTTGATGAACTTCTAAAATTGCAATCAGGGCCTGAAGGGCATAACCCTCCTCCCTCAAACGATGAGATGCACTTCATCATTACACACCAAACGTTTGAACTTTGGTTTAAGCAAATACGTGCTGAATTGAATGAAGTCCATGGATATCTTTCGGAAGAATCTGTGCGTGAAGAAACACTCCCTACAATGGTTCACCATCTTGAACGAGTGATCGAAATCTTCCGTCTCTTATCGAACCAGTGGAAGGTAATGGAAACTCTTAGCCCACAAGGTTTCCTTGCTTTTAGAGACCGTTTAGGTACATCTTCGGGCTTTGAATCATGGCAAATGCGGGCACTCGAAATGCGTCTTGGTTTGAAACAAGAACAACGTGTTGCAGATATGGATCCAATGGAACATATGAAAAAACTGCATAGTGAAAAGAAAATCTCTGACGATGCGTTTGAAATCATGAACACAATTGCAAACGATAAGACATTGAATGATTTGGTGTCAGAATGGCTATCAAGAACTCCGATTAATGGCTCTGTTCCTTCAAATGAAGGCGATTCAGAGGTTGTTAACAGCTTCATTTCAACACATTTGAGCGCAATGAAATCTCATGCTGACCAGGTTGTATCACATATGGTTTCAATTGGTCATGGGACCGAAGAATCAATTCGACCCCGGATGGATGCAAACCAGACTCAAGTTCGTGACTTTTTGTCGCCTGATGGCATAGCAAGCAGATCTCGGGCAGGGTTGCTTTTCATTGAATCCTATCCCGAATTACCACTACTCTCTTGGCCTCGTAAATTTGTGGATACAGTTGTTCAACTCGAACAATCAATGCTCCTCTTCCGCCACTCACATGCTCGAATGGTTGAACGTATGATTGGACGTAGAATGGGAACAGGTGGTTCGAGCGGTGTCGATTATCTTGACAAGACTGCAACATACAGGATTTTCAAAGATCTGTGGGCTGTTCGAACAATGCTTCTACCTAGGAAAAACCTAGCAGATATTGTTTCAACAAATTACTACGGATTTAATTCCGATTAATCGAGATGCGGATCGATGTCGATTGGGATAAGTTCGTTATCGTATTCGTACACAGCGATTTTTAGTGGGTCGAGTACGAAGCGGACGCTTGCTTCTTCAAGACCATAGAGTGAAATAAGTTCGGCTTTGAACTCTTCTCTGAGTTCAATTTCATTGGCGTAAAGTGGGGCGCCCATCCCGATTTGGAGTGCTCTAGCACCAATGATTCTTGCTCGTTCGAAACGTGTGTGGAGACGTGCTGGCTTGACCATTTTTTACACCTACGACAAAACCGTCGTAGCGTTTCGACTGAGGCCTCGTTCTTCAACCCATCGGAAGAACATCATTCTGATTCATCGCTTAAATTGGGTTCTTTTCGAACGATTCGAGCATACATTATGAGCGCCGGAACGAGCGCTGCCATTGATAATCCAAACACAGCTATGGCCATATCGTATTCACGTCCCTTATTTTCGTTTTCTTCATGACTCTTATCCGTATCCTCGTCGATGAGAGCATATCCTTGAGATGATAGTGTCGAGGCACTTCTTAATTCAAATCGGCCAGGTGATTCGAGTGTAACGACAATATTTGTTGTATTGTTATTGATGATATTCGATAAATCGAGGGTTTGATTATCATTACTCACAGCGAGGTGGTGGTTTACAACATTGGGCTGATCTTGGTTATTGAATTCGTGTACACTGTTTTCAGTAATCCATACATGGACCTCATCGCCATCATCTGAGACCCAAGAAAGCGTTCCGTTGTTGAGAGAAATCGAAGTAAAACCGTTCCATTCACGAGAAAAGTTGTCGAGGACACTACCTAATTCCTGGGATTGAGACGGTCCTGTCAGCAACCCTTCGCCGTTTAGAACAAGGTCAGGAACGCCCCAAAACCCGTACGTGGATTCAAAGCGGAATTTAGAATCACTTAGAAAGTGAAGGTCGTCAGGAGATGGGTGATGTTGCAAGATCGTAACGTCAGTACGATTTAATTCATCTAATTCAGCAGACACTAGATCACATGGTTCACACCAATCTGCGGAAAAATATTCAATTAAATGAGTGGTCGATGAGGCAACACATGTCTGATTTGTTAGGATACATTGGATATCAAACGTTTTCACGTCGTGAATTGAAGCAGTACCTTCATCGTTATCATTGCCATGTCCAGAGGAAGTTGGTATGAGTATGACGAGCACGAGAGCATAAAAAAGAGCCTTTTTGAATCTCATGATGGTTCTTGGACACAGGGTCTTGTTAAAAGAGGGCCGCCTTCACGGA
>CAXAHE010000061.1:0-9888 GCA_963968475.1 uncultured Candidatus Poseidoniales archaeon
TCCCAACAAAGGAAGGAACTCACGCATTACAATTCGAGAAGGGTGTTTTAGCAGTACTTTCGTTCTCCAAAAACCATAACGGTGGCTCATGAGATACCAAGATTTAATGGAGGTCCTACGCCTCATCTCAACCATTATTCCAGGGGTACGATAAAGCGTGAATCCTTCCTTAATCAATCGCATACTCAAATCACTATCCTGGCTCGTAATGAATTGCTCATCCCATCCACCAACTTTTTCCAAAGCGCTTCGTAAATGTAGGGCAAACGCCGGAGTTTTCGTTTCGCCTTCCTTTGTGAATGTGGAGAATTGCCCTGGACCTCCACCGAGAGGATTTTGTAATGTTTCATCAATAAATGATTCAACAATCGTACTTTTATTGGAACTGCCAACTACTTTACAGCCTAATGCTGCCATTGATGGGTATTGTTTAGCAATACGTTCCCATTCAGATTTCAGACGAACCAAATGCTCTGGACCAGATTTGATGTGCCCGTTATACTCAAGAACATGAGTAATCCCTTCCGGAAGATTGTGTAAAGCCATATTTCGAGCATGTGGAACATAGCGATGTTCATTATGCAATAATATGATTACAGGGCCATCGTTTATCTTCGATTCAGAAATCATATTCTTCACGATGGAAACAGTAGAATCTGTTGATCCTCCATCGACTACGAGTATCATATGTTCACTCGATGGCAGCGTTTGTGAGATCAATGAAGAAAGACAATTTACGATATGATTTTCTTCATTTAGAACTGGAATGACAGTCGCTAGCCAAGGGATTTGTGCTGCCGCCATACATCGACATCGAAGATGTGGTTTTGACTCTTCACCTTAGAAGCAGGTTGAAAAGCGGTTTAATCATCCATTGTCTTATGGACATCAAACCATTAACCTACAATGGCAGAGATGAAGGTATTGTAGTCACATTGACAACAATTCTGAAACCAGGCGATGATGGGTCCAAAATTTCACAAGCAATAGTCAATCTCTTCCCCGAAGCATCACTTGAGAGAATGGAAGAAGAGACATTCCCTTCCCAGCAAAATGTTGTCATTGAATGTCTTAATCTATCTATGGAAAACTTCCTCATACAGGTTCGACAACAAGCGATTCTAGACACGGCCATGGATGCGATGGCTAAGAAATTGGAAGGGAACACCACTGTATTTTCCATTTCAAGACTTGCGGCTTATGCAAATAAGATTGCATTTACAAATGAACAATCACCTCTCGGAGGTTGCTTTACAATCCAATTAGAAGGATCAGGACTTGGAGATTGGATTGAGGCTGTTACTTGGCATAACGGTCGACAAGAAGTCCCTCGACAACTAAACGATGATTTGGCCATGCTTCATGACGGGGAAGCATCAACCTGGCATCAATAACCGAGGCTCTGTAGGTGCTTGACAATGGGAAGGTCTGCTTCCAACCAATCAAGTTTGGAAGATTCTTCTGAGTTGACCCATTTCATTGACTTGTGAACCGTTAATGAAGAAGAATCAAGAGTTTCTTCTGTCGAGACTAGAAAGACATGTAATTCAACATGTAAAAACGGGTATGTAAATGACCAAAGGCCTAATTTCTTGTTAATTTTTGAATCGACTCCAAGTTCCTCTTTTAATTCTCGAAGCATAGCCTCTTCTGGTGTTTCGTTCGCTTCGACACTACCGCCTGGAAACTCCCATTTCCCAGACCCTGGCTCAGAATCTGATCTTTGCATGGCGAGAAATTGAGTCTCAGAATGGAAAACGCCTGCAGCAACTTGTATAGAAGGTCTATACAGCATGTGCGAAATCACATCGCGAATAAGTTGAATACCATCTGATATGGCCAAATGAGAAGAATCTGGAAGATGAAGAAACAAACATGGAACATCCACGCCAGAGGCCCGTAGTGCATCCAGCGTTCGATAATATGTCTCATTACACAAGTAACTTCCAGCATCGGTTGAAAGAGTTGGTTGAATTTTCCAAGAGTCAAGATCCCATCGTTTGACTTGAACAGGGGTTGCCAAATCCCCATTCCCGCTGATTTTTTCTTCAAGGATTTGGCGGCCTGAATTATCTGGTATGTTCATGTCAAGAACATCTTGGGCTCGAAGTTCAATTCTAGCTTCTGTACAATCACCACAGAGTCCAAGATGAAGTATAGCGTCCCATTCTCTCGATTCAAGTTCATCCTTTGTCCATGTGGAACCAGCAATATCAACAGTCAATATTTTCTTTTCAATTGAAATTTCACTACGCCCTGGTCCAAAGGGGTTTCGTACAGGAAGAACCGTTGGCATTGCGTTAACAAGCTTCTCAGAGATATTCTCAACATGATTTCCAAAGGGCATGAACCCAGTGAGTAAGACTCTCGGCATGTCTAAGCCTAACATCGAATGTTCTTGATTATGATGCAAAGTTGGCAACAGATTCACAAACCAATGGTTCTACCGAGGTATGAAGCCTATGAGTTCTACGACTCAATCCAAACTTGCACCATTACGTATGGTACGCGAAATTTGGAGAGAAATATTCCTTGGAGTTGGGATGTGGGGAGCCTTCAGACCCATCTTTGCGGCCATACTGGCTGCAATCCCTGGACTTTTCCTTGGACAGCACTTCAATCGAAAACACCGAAGAGCGTTTGATTGGACCCTACTTCAAATCCCATTAGCCCTTACGATCGTCCTTTACGTCCCACTATGGCTATGGTCTATCTATGATGCATGGAGAGATGCAACAATTATCGTATCGGACTCTAAGAAGAATCAAGGCCGCCACAACTGATCAGAAGTTGATAACTCTCCTGACTTCATTCCTTCTAAATCGGCTAAATCGTCTGCATCGAATTCACTCGGTAAATCACCAGAAAAGAACGCTCCCAAACTTTGTGATTCAACCGCCCAATACATTACAGAGTCCTCGTTGTTTGAATGCCCAGGGTGGTCAGAATCTTCATGATCTGCTGGTGACGTGTAAACAAGGTTAACGAGACCAAGAAGGTGACCAAATTCATGAATCATGACACTGTTTTCAACTTCTTCAGATGAGGGTCGATTAAACAAGCCATTGGCATCATCAATTGAATCACCGAACAATGCTATCGTGGAAGCATCAACAGCCACACCCAGTACGCTATCGTCTGAGTAACTGCCTTGAGGCATAATAACATGCCAACGAAGTGTAGAACCGCTTAGTGGAGAATCATCCATTGTATCATGAGCGACAGAGCGAACTGAATCAGCACTCCAAGAAGAGGTCTCCGAAAATGTATATTCATTCACGTTCATAGAGATACCATCCGGTTTGTCACACACCTGTTCAAGTCGCTGTTTTAGTAGAGAAACTGTACTGCTTTCTGGAGCATAACCGGGTGCATAGTCGATTTCAACAACCATTTTCGAATATGTGTCGCTTCGAAGACAAGCAAGCGTCAAGCCTCCTACATTACCCCATGACTCTCCAGTGATTGCATCTGTGATCTCATCCAAGCAGCCTGCCATAGGCACTGTAACGAGAAGAGATGCTAAGAGAATGCCGAGCAGTGATTGTTTGCTCATGGTCTTACCATCCATGGGTTCTTTTTGAATGTCACTAAATCACCATTCCTCTGGTAAATCAATCGGAGAAAAGAGTTGACCCGGACCGTTTGCATCCACAAGTTGTTGACGAACTAACTGTTCCCAGGAACGTAAAGCCAAAATTCCTTCAATGAGATTCATTTCAGTCTCGATTAGTGTAACACGTATTAGTGTTGAGAGAATATCCATGCGATCTTGATCTACAATCTTCAGAACCTTCTCCACATCAAATGCTATTTGAGAATCAATACTCTCGTCAGGTGGTATAATTGGCCATGGATTACCAACTTTATCGTTGATTTGGCCTCCAGTCTGAGAAGCATGTTCTGTCAATGAAGCCATCATTCCTTGAATGTGATGCTGAAGAACAAGAGCCACTTCAACCACAGGCATGGTCAATTGACCAATCAAATTCACCATACGCTCTTGCAGCGTTACCATCGCTTCGGAGTCAGACATAGAGATTCCTCACTGTTTGAGTGAATCGATGTATTGCCAACCGAAATGATCCCACTGTTGTTGTGTCCAGCCGGAAGGCAGCCCTGTTGGAGGAATAGGTGCAACTCCTCTGTCGTCATCACCTGATAGGCTTGGTGTTGTAGGGGTAGGAACATTAGCCACTGGTTGTGGAATTGGTTGAGGAATTGGTGGAATGGAGATTTGAGGTACAATCTTCATTTCCATCTCTTCAACAACAACATCGGTCTGATCAGACTCTAATTCCTCGTCACCATATTTCATCTTACGATACATAACAAGCATCCACAAAAAGGCCGATAGTGAAGCAATCGCTACAATGTACATGAAGATTGCAAATTGACTATCGCCAGCTTGCTCTGCGAGTGCATCCCCATCTCGAATAGTTTCTTTCTTGACGATGAGTGGATCGACAGTCATTCTGTCCATTTCAACCCCATCAACTGTTACGAGCAGTCGGTATTCTTGAGATTCACCAGGTTCGACTTCTGCAATTACCGGTAAAGAAACAGATGCAGTTAGGCCGGCAGCCACAGGGATTGTCGTGTTTGATTCTGCGTTCCAGTTACCACCTTCAACGAGGCGTTGAAGGATGAATGACAGTTCTCCTTTTCCACCTTCGTTGGCTACGCTGATTTCGAGTTCTGAAGATGAACCTTGGACAGGACTTGGATTACTCCATTTGATTGTTGTGTCGTCGTTATCGAATGAGACACTTGGACCAAGAAGAGCCAATGGCCACGATGCAAAGGGCTCTGCAACGTTATTATTCAATGTCTCAAATGGATTTCCAGAAGCATCTGAACCTGAAACCCAGATATCAACGACATATGATGGTAACAGAGTTGTTGCTCCCATATCAGTCAAGTCAATGTTTCCAGTCCAAAAGAACTGATCTCCAAATGGAAGTGTTTCAGGAAGAACTGATGCGCCGCGGGAAATTTCAGCTTCTCCTGCACGTATTCTGTAGTGAAGAACTGCGGGCCTGTCTAGATCAAATCCATTATCATCAATCGTTTCGAGCATGACAAGGAGAGAGTTGGCATCTCCAATAGAAATTGGTGAGCCAGCTGGAACTTCATTCAACATGACTGTCTGAATGGTCGGGTTCGAACTATCAACAGCCAATCTTACTCGTGGTAAGGGATCTGTTTCATCCATTGCCAAACCAGGCAAATCCGCTAATTGCAGACGAAGATCTAAATGGCCGCTGTTTACGGATGGTACCAAGATATCTAGGCTAAATTCTCCATTTGATCGAGGTGAAGTTTTCCACATATAATCAAAGTCACCAAAGACAACATCGAACGCACCTGGAGGCGCTGGAGTTTCATCTTCACTGAACAAGACACGCCCAGTGACTCGAAGAGCCTGGCCAGAACCGATGAGTGTTTCTTCAACCTCGTCGTTGTAGTGATTCGTTCCATCCCGAAGTTCTACTGCTTTGATGTGACCTGCTTCAGTATCAAATCTGAAATCGTTATCAAGACTCCATGCATTGTTTCCAAGACCTGAAACCTTTGTGAAACATGGCGTATCTTCGCCAACGTTACAAGGCTTGTCAGTCACACGTAGAACTGGCACAAAGAGCGTCTCTCCGTTCGTATCAAAGGATTCTGGGAACGACCACGTTAATTGGAATCTCGCACGTATCAGGAGTTGGCTTGAATTTCCTTCGAATGTAGAAATCTCAGAATAAAGATTCGATACTGCAATGAATTCACCACCAGATTCTAAGTGAGCCTTTGGCATTCCATTTTCATCTTCCTGAAGTTGGATAAAAATTGAAGTTTCATCGTCATTTACATCTTGACCAAGTGCGAATTGAACAAATTGAATATCATCCCATCCGTTCCGATCGGAGAGAACGACCTGTGCAGTGTACATCACACCTGGATGAAGTGGTTCTTCGTCATCATGGCCAACGATACTTGAATTCGTCAAATCAACTTCTGGTTCAAATTCTTGACGTATTTGATAGGTTGAAAGGTCAGCGCCCCAACTAGGCATTACCTGTCCAGGAGCATAGCCGCATACTTGTGGAGTAGGTGGACAAACGGGACCACCTCCCATAGCGACCTGATTGTTTTGACCATCTTTACCAGTAACGAACAATGAGACAACTTGTCCATGAACCAACATTGAATCATCAATGAGGCCACTGAAGATGTTTAACCCTCCTGCAATTGTTTCAGGAGAAGACAATGTTTTCTCGGTGTATTCGTCTTCTTGAGGCAAACCATCAAAGTTGAAATCATGACAACCCAAAGCAACCGTTGATTTACATCCAATCCAATAATGAAGACTGATTTGCGTTGGAGGGTCAACACTGTCTTGAATGTTGACAGTAATACTCTGACCGCCTGGTGCTGGAGGGCCTACGTGGCGTTCTTGCCCATCAAACGGCAAAGCACTAACTACCAGAGGAGAATTTCCATCAAGAACTAAACGTATTGTATTGTATCCTGGATTGGAATATTCAGACCCATTTGGAAGGTTAATCGCTTCAACATAGAAGATCATTCCTCCCGGAGTGGATTCAATTGGGGATTCAAAGGTTAAATTGTAAGAACCAAAACTTGGATTAGATTCCTGAGCGAGTATGACTGGTTGACCTATTGGATCACCGTCATAGGTCACATTTTGTCCAAGAACACGTAGTTCAAACTCGCCTGCTAGCGGAGACAATTGGGAAGACTGGAAATGAATTTTCCCTAGGAAGGAGATATTTTGCCCTCCACGAACCCAATCTTGAGTAAACAGTTGCCGCCCATCTTCATCGAATACTTGCATTCCATCGAGTTGAATATCGTTTTCTACACGAAGTTCCATCTTTTCAGTATCCCAGTTCGACACAGCAGTTCCAAAGGAATCCTTGACTGTAAGAATAGCTTCAGTGGATTGTTCGTCATCCCAAGACCAATCGACAGTAACAGGTATGCGAATGGTTCTAACATCATTGTTATCGATGGATGAGGTGCAATTCGAAACATCGAAGTGAACGATTCCATCTGCATCGTCAAGGGAACTACAAGTATCTCCTTGTTGCCACTTGAACGATGGGTTTTGTCCGTGAGAGTTGTTGAGTGCTGCAATGACTTCAGTAACGAAATTCACCTCATCCCCGTGTGCAACTTTGATGATTAAATTCCGAGCAATCCCATCAGGCGCAGCCATGCCACCTTCGAAAACAGCATTGATTGCATGAGTATTCATCTTGTAAGAGACATCGATGTTCGTTATTTTCACACGCCCGGAGGTCTGTGCTTTGATAGCCAGTGGTACTTCTACAAATCCTTCACCGTTATCAGGAATGAAGTCGTTGAAAGCATCCACAAGCGTTGGTTGGAATTCCACATCTTGACCGACAACAGAGTCATCGTTAACGTCGATTGACGATTCATTAAGGAAAAGAATACTCTTCCAATCAAAAACCCCATCATATCCAACATCGATTTTCGGCTTGTCAGGATATCCTTCTTCGTAGAAGAGTTCTAGGCTATCCAAAACAGGTGTGATGAATGGATCTGTTGTCGTCATTGTAACTGCGTACCGCAGAACGTTGCCAGCGCCATCTGTTGAAAAACTCGTTTCAACAATGTTTTCAGCAGGTTGCCAGGTTGTTCCATCATCATTCGATACCTGAACGGTAAGTGTTGTGGAAGGATCTTGTGACGCAGTCCATTGAGGTCGGACTTTCCCCACCTTTGTACCTGTAGGCTTAGGAGGAGAGATCCATGTCCCGCTTGTTTCGTATTCAGTAGAGTATTCCAAATCAACCCACCAAGAGACGGCGGTAGAACCGATGAGTGTGGCTTTCCAAACGAGTTCAGTCCCTGGATGTTGGAAATGAACTGTCGTATTGGATTCAACTTGAACCCAATGCGTGCCATTGTCTGCAGATACCCAATAATCCACACGATCACCAATGGAAGCCGCCGACCATAGCGTTTCCATGTTCACTGACAATACGTCTTCAACAGTAGTTATGACGGGTCCAAGCCAAGTAGTTGTACCAGGTGCTGGGGTCGTTTTGTATGTCCAACTCGTACCAAACTCATGATATGAAGGAGTACTTGACCACGTCGAATAACCTGAATCAACAGTAAGGAATCGCTGACCATCATAGAAGAGCCCATAACCAAGGGAAGAGATACTTCGAATCGAATTCTCTGGGATCAGAGCAGTTGCTGTTCCTGATCGGCCCCAAGCTTCGAGTTGATCACGATCGTTGTAATATTGGCCATCTTGGCATCGCATGAAGAAATGAGTTTCGTTCATTTCTAAGCCACGTGCTTGTTGATTACTCACACCACATTGCCAGATTGAAGAAGAAGATGTTTGGAATGTAAAGTGCTCATCTGCTCGCTCAAGATTTCCGCTATCATCCTGCTGATAGGATTGTATTCGTCGATTCTGATTATGTAAAATCCAAACTTTGTCTTCAACCGGGTCATAGGTGATTCCAGTGTAATCACCGTTTCCTTGAGGTTGGAATGAATTTATACAAACCCATTCATTTTCATTAGATATATCAAATTCTAAAACACGGTGATAGAGTGTGTTAGCGGTTGAACTGTAGAAGTATTTGTAACCTGATAGAACTGCAAAAAGTCGTTCATCATCAGTCACAACCCAATCCCTGAAGCCATATTGACCATAATAGGACGAGGAATGCTTTGAGGGTAATGTACATCCATTTTGGTCGAGTGTGATGATACTTTCACGTGTACCATTGTTTGGATACAAACGGTGGACAATATTATGGAATGAAGTCGAAGACCATGTCGAGAGATACAACCAATCATGATGTCGAAGCACAGCACCCTGCCCTTGAGCATTCAGTGAGTTGGGGGTTAACTTGCGCTGCTGAGAAAAGAGCCCATCTGTCGAATTTGATGTGTGCGGTTGTCGAACTGCATAGGTGCCATTATCCAACCAAGCGGTGCTGGAAGGATTGATCTCCTCGTCCATGCTGTGGGCATTGAAGGCTTGGCTGACATTGGCCATAGCCAGAGTCAAGTCAGAACTTTTGTTATCAGTATTGGATGAATCTCCAGCAACCCAATGATCCCGAGTTGTTGTCGGTATAGAAGACCAACCAGTTGCAGATGCTCCAGATAGAGTCATTTGCACATCGGTTACTTCTGCACCTTTAGGTATGGATATCTTTGCACCACTATCAGCATTTCCACCTTGATAGAGCGCAATATATTCCGTAGTTCCGTCGCTGAATTCATAGGTGTGACGCGCCACTTCTGCAGCCTCCGCATTTTCAATCCAGAGTTCACTGAAGGGAGACAAGCTCATGCCCATGAAAAGAGAAAGCATCAGGGCTGCTAGGGTTCGCCTCGAGACAAAGTTAGCACTCATTGCTTACACGCAGAACTTGGAACATTATCAAGCGTTCCATTCCATGTCTCTAAGTTGTTTCACGAGAATCATACCGGATTGGGGAACTTTCACCCCGACTTCCGTCTTGTTCATCATCATTAACTTCGAACCAATCAACCATCCAGTCGCCATCAGTATCCCAATTTGTAGGGTCTGTTCCTTCAGCAACGTGATCGTTGTTGTAGTCCAAGAGATGCCAACCTAACTCGTGTTCACCCACAGAACGGACAGGAGCTGTGTTTGGAGCACCTGTGTAGTAAATTTCCCATTGATCGGTCAGATTTCCTGCACATTGGATAACATGATTGGTAGGGTCTTGCACAAGGAACTCGACATCGTTGTCATCAACGACATAAGCATACCTGAAATCATTGCTATTGGATTTGTCCATCTTAAGGTAATTCTTTACCCCTTCATCCCATTGGCCAACTCCGAGCATT
>CAXAHE010000062.1:0-9814 GCA_963968475.1 uncultured Candidatus Poseidoniales archaeon
GTGTTAATGAAACTCTGAGAGCAAACACATCGTTGAACGAATACGAATTACCAGTTACAGGTTGTTTAGTAAATCGAGTCACACCAGAACTTGATCATCCATTCTTAATCCAACGACGCAAGGAGGAGCAAGGACATATCCAAGAGTTGAATGAAAAATTGGAGATGCCAGTTACAACCATGGATTTATTTGACGGAGAAATTCAAGGTCTTGAACGATTACGTTCTTACGGGGAATTACTTTATGGCGATGTTTCTGAATTAGGAGCGAATTTAGGTCCATATGAAGTAGGTGATCGGCTCAACCATACAGTTCATCGTGGTATGTATACTGAATCAGACAAAGATGTTGAACGTATTTACTTGCACTTTCCCGGGCTTGATCGAGATGACCTCTCCTTACGTAGTGAGGACGGAATTCTGTTTGTTGGCGTAAATGGCCGAGAACACGAAATTCCAACACAATCACCTACGAAATCAAGCAATGTCAAGGCTAAACTTGAGAATGATGTGCTTCTCCTCGAGGTTCCGATTTGGGAATGAGCACCGTTGAATTGAAAATACATAGATGGGTGGGGTAAGCATGGCGCTCGAAGGTTTATCCAGAGGCATTTTCCGTTCTCTCGGTTTTCTAAAGAGTAAACGCCGTCTTGATGAGGATGAACTCAAAGAGATGACAAAGAGTCTAAGAAGGGCTTTGCAAGAAGCAGATTTTAACGTTCGACAAACAAAAGAAATTGTCGATCGACTCGAAGAACGAATGCGTGAAGAAGAACCTCGTCCTGGTGTCGATTTACAAACGCATGCAATGAATATACTGTATATGGAATTAGTACGCTTACTTGGTGTAGATCATGATTTTCAACCACGCGGGGCGACACTTCTCTTAGTCGGTCTCTACGGTCAAGGTAAAACTACAACAACTGCTAAACTCGCTGAATGGTACCGTAAAAAGCATGGATTGAGAGTTGCTGTAATCGAAGCTGACGTTCACCGTCCAGGTGCGTATGCTCAACTCTCCCAATTGCTCGAAGATTCTTCAGTGGTTGTCTATGGAGAACCTGATGAAAAAGATGCAACTAAAATTGTTCGGAATGGCTTGGCAGCATGTGCTTCTGCTGATTTGGTTATTGTCGATACCGCAGGTCGTCACCAATTAGATGAGGAACTCGTCGTTGAACTTGAAAACATTGCTTCTATCACACGTGCCACTGAACGGTGGCTTGTTATCGATGCTCAAGTCGGGCAAGCAGCCGGGCCTGTCGCTGCCTCGTTCCACCAATTGGCTGGAGTTACTGGAATTGTTGTAACAAAACTGGATGGTACTGCTCGTGGTGGTGGTGCTTTATCCGCAGTTGCAGCAACAGGTGCTCCTTTGGTACACATCGGTGTGGGTGAGAAAGTATCAGATCTTGAAAAGTTCGAAGCAGACAGATTCATTTCTCGTCTATTGGGAATGGGTGATATTCGTGGACTCATTGATTTAGCTCCTGAAGATATGGATGAAGAAGAAGCGATGCGTCTTACTCAACGAATGATGTCTGGCCGATTCACACTCAATGACATGTACAAACAGATGGAAATGATGGCCAAGGTCGGTACAATTGACAAATTAATGTCGTTTCTTCCAGGAAATATGTTTGGAGGCCTTGGTGGTATGTCAAAGCCTCAAAAGGAAGCAATGCAAGGTAACCTTGACCGTTATCGAACGATTATGGATTCAATGACTGGTTGGGAAAAGAACGAACCTGCTAAAATCAAGGCAGAGCGAATTCAACGAATTGCTCGCGGCTCTGGTGTTAAAGAAAAGGATGTTAGGGAACTGATTGCCCAATGGAAGCGTTCCCGTAAGATGATGAAGGGAATGGGCGGTAATCGTAAACTCAACAAACAAATGAGGCAGATGATGAAAGATGGAGATATGGATATGGATCCATCTTCATTTGGAATGTAATCAATACGTCTTAGCTAAGAGAATTCGCCGAGTAGTTTCGATTCCAGTCATATGGCATGGCTGAGGTTTATTGAATTCATCTGTTGCATCACCTAGGAATGTCAAACCTGTTGCACGTTCTATAACTTCTGAATGAGCATCAGTCCCAGCAAATGCAAACTCATAGATATGGCCATCTTCAATCTCTCCTTGCATTGTCCATACACCTTCGGTTTCAACAAAAGCAGGCAATGGTTGAATCACATCATCCATGTGTTGGACAGAACGGGAACGTAGTACATCTGCAACTTCATCAAGGCATCTTTTCGATTCAGAAACAATTGATTCAATACTCAATGGCTCTTTGCCACCTGTTCTCTTCGTTGCAAATGCATTCCCTTCAGCCACATCTCTTGGTCCAATGTCGAGACGCAATGGGACTCCTTTGATTTCCCAATCATAGTATTTCTGACCAGGGTTTAGATCTCTTGCATCCACATGAACACGAAGTCCAGCATTCCGCAATGTATCTGCTACTTCATGGGAGATTGTTACAGTATCAACATCTGAATTTTTACGAATCATCGGACAGATGACCACTTGCCAAGGGGCGATTGCAGGTGGCATAATCAAACCAGAATCATCACCATGCATACCTACGACTGCTCCAAGTAATCGCTCAGACATACCGTATGTAGTTTGGTGAACATGTTGCTGTTTCGCTTCTAAATTCTCATACGTAATGTCGAATGCTTTTGCCCATTGATCTTGGTAATGATGACAACTTGCAACTTGTAATGTTCTACCATTTGGCATAATCGCATCTATTCCGATTGTATAATGTGCTCCAGGGAAGGTATCCCAGATTGGCCGTTTTGCTTTGATTATAGGAAGGCACAGTATGTTCATGATTTTATCGACAATCTCTAAATCTTGTTGGATTTGTTGAGTAGCATCTTCTTCTGTTGCATGTGCAGTATGTGCTTCAAAGAAATGTATTTCGCGAACACGAATAAACGAACGAGTCTGCTTTGTCTCATAACGAAACGTATTCACCATCTGATATACTTTCAATGGAAGGTCTTTGTGCGAACGAATCCAGAGTGGAAACATGGTATACATTGCTGTTTCACTTGTCGGTCGTAAAAACATAGGGACATCAAGTTCATTTTCCCCTGCATGCTTGACCCAATAGACTTCCTTTTTGAATCCAGCTTCATCTTCCTCGTCCCTAAGTTCATCAGGATCAACACCTTCTTCTCTTGCTCGTTTTAAGCGAGCGACAAGAGCATTTTCTTTCTCAAGTAAATCCTCAGGAATTAACAATGGGAAATTGACTTCTTCATGCCCTGTGCGATCCATTTCAGTATGTGTTAATGAATCGATTTGGCGCATTGTTTTCCAGCCGTATGGTCTCCACACATCCATTCCTTTGATTGGATAACGCTTGTCAACAAGATCTGCAGCTTCAACAATGAATGGATACCAGGCATTGAAATCCTCTACTTTCGAAGGTATTCCGCGCTTTGCCTTTGCAGGATTGCCCATGAGTGATTGGTCGAGCACCTTGCTCATCAAGATGACGGCTGATTATCGACCTTTTGACTGGAAATAAGAGCAATAACTGCTGCTCCACACCACACAATTTCGAGAATGAAAAAAGCCCACTCGGAAATTAGATATGCCCGAATAGCCAGAAGACCTGAACCTATCGCCATGAGTAACAAATAGATCAATCCTTTACTAGAGAGAGCATCTCTTGTTTCAAGTAAAAATGCTAGCAGAATACTAGCCATACCCACATATGCTAGGATTTCAGAAAATACATCGGACATAAAATCACGATGATTTCCGCAGAAGGAAAATGGCTGCTATGAGTGAAACACAAGCGACAATATCAGGGATTCCAATGATTCCTTCTGTAACGGGTTGGCTCCATCCATCGATTGAATTTAGATCGTATAACTCCATCAAATTCATTTTGGTATTCCCTTCATCAGAACATGCTTTTGTACATGCTGATCCGACAATCTTTGAAAATAATCCGAAGAGGTTAACTACGACAAATAACAGACCCAGTATAGACAAATAACTCATCGCTCCGAATGATTTCCCCTTACTGGGAATCGAAGGCACAGGAATTGGAGCAGCCGCTAATGGTAAGTCTGGGGATGGGGCAGGAGGGTGCTCGAGTGCAACTTCACCAATGAGTTCAATCATCATATTCGTGGATGGGAGCGGCGCTGATGGGAGAGTTGGTTCTTCGAAATCCCTCAACTTTTTTGGAGCAACTGGTTGAATCTTGATGCCATAAAGACGGTCTGCAAGAGAGGCAAGCGTCGGATCTTCTGCTAAGTCAGCAGCATCAAGTTCTCCATCGAGAAGTTGTTGTAACCGATCTTGAATACTGGTCATTATGAGTCCTCGATGAGGTGTGCTGGAAGCCCATCATTGATGAAGCCTCCTTTCGAAAAGAAATGGCCTCTTCAAGCATTTCCAGCAGCTTCAACTTCAGCCCAGTCTCGCATAAAGCCTTCCAAACCGCGATCTGTTAACGGATGGGTCATTAATTGCTTGAATATCTTTGCAGGCATAGTTGCAGTATGTGCGCCAAGTTGCATACACTGGAGCATGTGAGTTGGGTGTCGAATCGATGCAGCTAGTACTTTGGTCGATATATCATACTGTGACCAAGTGTCCATAATCTCTGCAATCAAATTCATTCCATCATGACCGGTATCATCAATTCTGCCTATGAAGGGGGAAACGTATGTGGCTCCAGCTTTTGCGGCCATAAGTGCTTGCGATGCTGAAAAAATCAGTGTTACATTTGTATCGATTCCTTCGTCTGTCAGTACCTTGGTTGCGGCAAGCCCCTCTGGGGTACATGGGATTTTGATAATGACATTTTCAGGCAATTCACTCTTGAGCTGCCTTGCTTGTTCAAGCATTCCAGCAGTATCCATCGCTGTAACTTCTGCAGATATTGGCCCTGAGCATATGTTGGCTATTTCTCGAACAACTTCTTTAAAATCGCGACCACTTTTTTTGATAAGAGAAGGATTTGTCGTTACACCATCTAGAATACCCCAAGCGGCTATTTCTCGAATTTCATCTACGTCTGCGGTATCTAGGAAGAACTCCATGGTATCTGCTCGAGCAGGCACTCCTTCAATATGACGGATGCCTTACTTGCGTTGCATTGCTCGACGTGCTGCCTTTGCAATGTGAGGTGCACTCAATTCCATTAATTCGAGCATCTCATCGGCTTGTCCAGATTCACCAAATCGATCTTTGACGCCAACACGTTCTAATGGAGTGGATGAGGTCATTGAGAGATGTTCAGCGACGGCGCCACCTAAACCACCGATAATTGAATGATCTTCAGCAGTTACAATGCATCCACAGCGTTGTGCTATATTGTCAATTAAATCAGTATCAAGTGGTTTGATTGTATGCATATCAACCACAGTAGCGTGGATTCCTTCAGCAGCCAGTATTTCTGCCGCTTTTAGAGACTCTGAAACGAGGACTCCACAGGCTATGATTCCTACATCGTTACCATTTTTTAGTTCGATGCCCTTTCCAATCTGGATTGTATCTTCTGGTACGTCATCATACAGTACTGGAGTTTTATTCCGTGCAGTTCTCATGTAGGATGGATTTGATGATGTAGCAAGTCGCTTCGTTAGGATACGCGTACTTACCTCATCACTCGGGTGCATGACGGTCACGTTTGGCAGTGTTCTGAAGATAGCTAAATCTTCAATCGATTGAGCAGATGAACCATCTGTTCCTGTATGAGTTCCACCGTGAGAACCACATAGGTGGACAGCGAGTTTAGGTCTGGCAACACCATTTCTCATTTGTTCAAATGCACGTTCTGTGAATATGGCAAATGTCGAGGCGAAAGGAATGTATCCACTCGAAGCCATGCCTGCTGCAACGAGGAGCATATTTTGTTCCCCGATACCGCAAGAAATTGTGCGTTCTGGATACGCCTTTCTAAAGTGGAGGGATTTTGTAGATTTTCCAAGATCCGCTTCGAGGACAACTACTTTTTCATTATCTGCGAGTTCAAGTAACGCTTGACCATAACCATCTCGTGTTGCAGCCATTCGTGTCAAAGTTCCACCCCCAATTCCGTAAGAGCCAGAGCATATTGTTCATCGTTTGGTGCTGCTCCATGGAAGGACGGATTGTCTTCCATAAATGAAACCCCCTTTCCTTTTACAGTGTGGGCGATGAGTATAGATGGACCATCGTTTGTTTCCGATAGATACTTCATACCCTCAACGACTTCGTTCATGTTATGGCCATCAATTTCCTTAACATTCCATCCAAATGCTCTCCACTTAGCAGGGATGTCAAACATTCTCATTTGGGTTTCACAAAAGTCATCGTTCTGGATTCGATTACGATCGAGAATAACTTTGAGATTACCAAGTTCATGATGTGCAGCAGCCATAGCCGCTTCCCAAACTGAGCCTTCCTGAATTTCTCCGTCTCCAAGCATAACAAATGCTCTTCTTTCACTTCCATCGAGTTTTGCAGCAATTGCACAACCCATGCCGTAAGATAGGCCCATTCCAAGGCTTCCAGCGCTGAAATCAACACCTGGACACCACTTCATGTCGACATGCCCTTGACAAACGCCTCCAAGAACACGATAGGATGTCAAATCTTCATGTGAAATGAATCCTCTTTCTGCGAGTAGTGCATACATACCAGGAGAAGCATGGCCTTTTGACAAGATGAATCTGTCTCTATCAGCCCAATCTGGCTCTTCAGAGCGAACACGCATTGTGGTGCCATAGAGGCCTGCTAGTAAATCAATTTCAGATAGAGATCCACCTGGATGCCCGGCCTGTGCTCTGTAAACCATCTTAACAATTTCAATTCTACACTTTCGTGCAAGTTCTTCCAGTTCTTCGATCGTATGTTGCATGGGCACCAGTAATACTATGCCATCGCCTTTGGCCTTTGATAATTACCGTAGGTATTACTTTGAATTTGGGATGAAAGAACGGACAAATCTCTTGAGTGCATGGCTCGCAGTGGTCAATATTTCCTTTGCTAAGTTGCCTCCATCTGGCAATGCTCTGGTTGCTAGCCACAAAAAGACGCCAACAAACCATGCAAAGAACAAGAGTGATAATCCCTGAGGTAATTCAGTAATTCCAAATATTGAATCAAGATTGATGTTTAGGACAATAAGCACTGCAATTAAAACACCTAATATGGATTCACCTGCAATAAAGCCAGCACCTATGAGGACGCCACGACTTTCTACTTCGTATGCGGCTTGTTGAGCATCTTTGGATGGTTCTCTATCCAATGTACCATCTACACGAAGATAGGCAGACCCAATGGCCAAGGAGGATAAAATACCACCAAGCATAATTGGGACACTCAAACCAAGAGGTAGATAAATTCCGATTGCGACAGACATCACCGGCATGGCTAATCGAATCAATACAACTGCTAATGCAGCCCCTAGGAAGACCATGGGGAGATTGATATCTCCTACGAAGGCTCCTTTCACAATTGCGCCTATCAACTCTGCTTGTGGCGCAAATAACGCTTCGCTACAGTCATAGAGGTTTGAGGAGTCTGGACCTTCCGATGCTACAATTCGTTCATTTGTAGCAATACAGGCAGTAGAGGATATTTGGAACGCATTATGAAGAAGACTAATCGTTGGACCAATCACAAATGCTCCAGTAATCACACCTACAATCTCGGCGATTTGTTGCCTCCAAGGTGTCGCACCAACCATGTGGCCGGTTTTTAGATCCTGCATGACATCTCCAGCAATAGCAGCGCTACTGGCTACAACTGCTGCAATAAGTAACGTCGCATACATCAGTTCTTCTTGCCCCAGCCCAAGGAAATAGGAACCTACAATCCAAACGAGACCTACTGTAAATAACAATGTGGCAATTGTCATGCCCGAAACCGGGGAATTACTGGATCCAACTACACCTGCGATGTATCCTGCAACTGCTGCGAAAAAGAAGGATACAACTGCTAAGAAAAGAGCACCGGCGAGTGATAGTACAAGTGATCCTGTGATGTACCAATAGAAAAAGAATGTCAGCAGAACGAGTATCCCGCAAACGATTGTGACCCATTTCATTGGCAAATCCTTCTCAGTTCTCAAATGATAATCACTATCTGATTCACTTTGAACAAAGGATTTTTTAAGCCCGGTAAAGATTGTTTTTCTCATACTCCATAAGGTGTATACTCCACCAACAACCATGGCTCCAACGCCAACATAGCGGACTTGTTCCAGCCACAATGTATCGAATCCATCTGCTAAGGATTTGGATTGTGGCCATCCATTTAGGTAACCCAAGAGGGGCACTAAAACGACGAAACCAATGATTCCCCCTAAGAAAATAAAGGAAGCGATTCGAATCCCCACAATGAATCCCACGGAGAGTAAAGCAATGGACAAGTCCATTCCAGCATACATCCGAGTTTTGAATAATTCGATTGCTGTTTCAGCGGAATGGTGCGTTACCTTGAATCCCTTTACCATTAGACCATAGAGGGCTCCAATTCCTAATGCGTAAACAATCGCTAACGCTCCACTTCCACCTTCTTCTCCTGCAACAAGTACTTCTCTGCAGGCCACACCTTCCGGATAAGGAAGAGCTTCCTCTACGATAAAGAGACGTCTCAGAGCAATCGTAAACATGGTCCCTAACAATCCTCCAAGTAAAGCGATGGCTAAGGTGGGGAACCATTGGATTTCGACCCATATACCAATCACTAACATTGCAGGTACCGTGAAAATAACACCAGCGGCAAGAGATTCACCAGCGCTTGCCATTGTTTGTACAGCATTGTTTTCCAAAATACTGACGTCTTTGAACAAACTGCGAAGGATCAGCATTGACATTACTGCGGCTGGAATGCTTGCAGAAACGGTCATACCCGCATAGAGCCCAAGATAGGCATTTGCAGCAGTCATGAGAACGCCCAAGAGAATTCCGACAATAATAGCCCTCAGTGTCAATTCTAGAGGCTGTTGGTCAGCTGGAATATAAGGTCCATCCAACTCGCTCATACCCACCCGAGTCATTGATGGTTTGAGAAAGATTCGGATGTGAATTGTGCATGAACTTGTAAATTCCGTTCATTAATTTCATGGGAAGTCCTCCATTATAATCATAAATCATAAGATTTCCCAACGGAATGGGTAATACTTGGTTTTTGGCCATACTATTTCCTTGGGTGATATATTTGGTTCAACAAAATTGGCACGCTATGGACAGTGCAGAAGCACTTACTACCCTCGATTCCAATCCTCAGGGTTTGGCTCAATCTGAAATCATCGACCGCCTTGAGAAGTATGGTCCGAATCAGTTAGAACAACCTGAACCTACATCAGCGATTTTGCGGTTTTTAGGTCAGTATAATGATCCGCTAAATTATCTGCTAATCGGGGCTGCACTCGTTGCACTAGCGATCCATCCTGAACAACCTGGAGATGCAATCTTCATATTCTTAGTCTTAACTGCAAACGCTGTTTTTGGATTCTGGCAGGAAGGTCAAGCAGAACAAGCTATGGATGCACTGAAACAAATGAGCATATCGAATTGCGTTACGATAAGAGACGGCTATGAGTCTGAAATACCTACAGATTCACTCGTTCCTGGTGATATTGTAAAACTCGAAGAAGGATTGAATGTACCAGCAGATATACGTTTGTTAGAAGTATATCAGTGCCGGGTAGATGAATCTGCATTGACTGGAGAATCAGAACCTATTACAAAACGTGTGAATCCATTAGACCCAAACACATTGCTTGCGGATCGCAGAAATATGATGTATATGGGTACAACAGTATCAACTGGTCGTGCAATTGGAC
>CAXAHE010000063.1:0-9787 GCA_963968475.1 uncultured Candidatus Poseidoniales archaeon
ATAATGTTCCCCTTGTGAACGAGTGTGACACTATCTTTGTCGTTGTCTATTGCATATTGATATGCAGCTCGAACGATACGATATGTTCCTTCCTGACTGATCGGTTTAATTCCGATACCGGATGTGTTTGGGAATCGGATTTTATCGACACCCATTTCATTTGTCAGGAAGTCGATGAGTTTCTTAACGCCCTCAGAGCCAGCCTCCCATTCAATTCCCGCATAGACGTCTTCGCTGTTTTCACGGAAGATGATCATGTCGACGTCACCAGGTGATTTGACTGGTGATGGTGTTCCGTCATACCAACGAACAGGTCGTACGCAAGCAAACAAATCGAGTTTCTGTCGAAGAGCAACATTGAGTGAACGAATACCTCCACCAACAGGGGTTGTTAGCGGTCCTTTGATGGAAACCAAACCAGTTCGCATAGCTTCTAGGGTTGCTTCTGGCAACCATTCTCCAGTCGCATTGAATGCTTTTTCGCCGGCAAGAACTTCATTCCATGCAATGGCTCGCTCGCCATTGTATGCTTTGTTGATTGAAGCATCGACAACTGCTTTCATCACAGGCGTAATGTCAACGCCGATTCCGTCTCCCTCAATGTAGTGAATAATTGGGTGGTCTGGGATGTGTAGTTTACCATCTTTCATGACAATAGGTGTTCCGCTCATAGTTCTCATAACGTCCCACCAATAACCACTTCAAGAACCAACCGACGCGGTAGTTTCTATGAGAGGCAGCGTATATTGGGCCGGAGGGACCAAATTAAGGTGCGAAAATCAACACAAACAGGCCATTGATGTGGATTGGGAAGATGGCCCAAATCCAGTTCAGATTCTTCTTCAAATGGTTGCTGCTTGCTCAATTGTGGATGTTGTTAAAGGCCTAAAAAGCCGAGAATTCGGCAGGGTCTGGATTGACATGGATTCAGAGCGAAGAGAGGAACAACCCCGTTCTTTCACAAAGATGCACTTCGTTTACAACGTCGAAGGAGACGTTCCTGAAAAACTCGTACGAAGGACAATCGAGAAGTCTCATGAAAAATATTGTTCTGTCTCAAACACAATCAACGATAAGGTCGATATTACTTGGGAACTGAATCTTCACTAATCATGCGATTTGTGCAGTTGCTTTTAGAGAGTCAATTGCGCTACTAAGTGCTTGGTGGAGCATTTTGTAGAGTGGGAGCCATTGTTTTGGCACCTTTTCTTCTTCTTCGACGATGTTCAAAGAACCATTTTCTTGTCGGACTCTTACGCACGGACGGATTTTTTGATCGTCTTGTAGTTCAACGAGGAGAGACAATCTGAATTCGTCTTCTTGTGAAGTAACTCGAGCGGAGTTGATGTCAACATCATTCGCCACATCTGGAAGAACATTAGTTGGGTCACTCGAGCTCTTAACGATTGCATGATGGGCAAGAACCTGTAATAGATCAGCGATTACGTCCGCATCGAATGTTATTGATTCGTTTACTTCTTCTTCATCGAGCAAAATTTGCTGGAGAGGATTTCTTTGTGGCTGAGAAAAAGAATTACTTGAAGAGAGTTCCTCGAAGATGTTGATGTCATCTGCATCGAAGTCTGGCGTGATTGAGTCTGAGTTGAAATCCATGTTATCAAATTGTATTTTGCGCCATTCCCTTTTGAACTGTTGTTTGTATTACATCATGCATGAAAGGTTCAAAACAGTGTGCTGAGTGGATTACCTGAGGGACGAGGATGAAAAAATTACCATTCCTCATTGCTTTGGTTCTCTTTGTACCTTGGGCGAGTTCTGCTCCTCAAGGAATTGGAGAAATTGCTGGTGATGGTTGTATTTGCCACGGTTCCCAAGATACATCAACGGAACTCATCCTCCTAGGTCTTCCGTTGGAATTTGAATCGAATACCTCATACAACTTTTCCCTAGAAGTCAGGTCCTCAAAAGTGAGTATTTCTGCAGGAGAAGAGGCTGGAGGATTTAGGTTGGAGATTATTGGAGGAGATATCCAGTTCAATGATAGTGTCGGCCATGTACAGAAACTGGAAAATGGTTGGACACATACTCTTTCTGGTAATCAAGTTCGGTCTTGGAATTTCACTTACGTCAGTCCCGATGACAATAGCACCTATACGGATCTAACAATAAATGCCAATGCAGTTAATGGAAACGGGCAGAGTACTGGGGATGCTTGGAACGGAACAACAATACGAATCCCGGGAACAAACTATACAGGCGATTTGGAACCTTCTTTACAGAACCAAGCTCTTGACACATTAGATTACACGGTTGGTGGAATTGCCACCGTTGGATTACTAGCATTGGCAATCATCATCATCAAAGATTAATCAGTTTACAAATTCGATTGTACTGCTGCGCAGGGCTTTGAGTTGACGACTTTCTGAAGAGCCATGGATTTGTTCACTCTTGACACCAGTTAGAACAAGCATGACACGAATCTCATCATCGAGAGATTCATCAATTGCAGTTCCCCAAATGATACGTGCATGGGGGGAAATTCGTTCTGTAATGATTTGAGCACAACGTTCAGCCTCTCCAAGGGTGAGGTTATTCCCTCCAACCACATTGATGAGCGCACCTCTAGCATCACTGAAATCAAGATCAAGAAGGGGCGAATGTAGTGCTTCAAGCGTTGCTTCTTCAGCTCTTCCAGGCCCGGAACCAGCGCCAAGTCCGATCATGGCAACACCAGAACCAGAATTAATGACAGATTTCAAATCTTCAAAGTCAAGGTTGACCATTCCATCACGAGTAAGCAATTCAGTTACTCCGATAATTGAACGAACTAACAGTTCATCTCCAACTCTGAATGCGCTAGCAAGAGGTAAATCCTTGACGCCCTCTATTTCCAATAACTTTTCATTTGGAATAACTAAAATTGTGTCACAATGCTCGCGAAGTCTCTCAAGACCCCACTCTGCATTCTCGCGACGAGTTGCTCCTTCTGAGTTGAATGGATATGTTACAACTGCGATAGTCATAGCACCTTGCTGTTTTGCCAATCGTGCGATATGACCTGCTGCGCCGGTACCAGAGCCTCCACCCATACCAGCAGCAATAATTGCAAGTTGTGTATCTGTTGTAATTGTACGAAGTGACATTTCAGATTCTAATGCAGCTGCTTCCCCTTTTGTTGGATCGCCGCCTGCACCGCGTCCTCTGGCCGTTCTACCAATGAGAATTTTGTTTTCTAATGGTGACATCAGTAAGGCTTGAGCATCTGTATTAATTGCATATCCTGTCACGAATGAATTTTCAAAAAGTCCTTCCGATTCAAGTCTTCCGACGGCGTTACAACCAGCTCCACCTACACCATAGACACGAATTCTAGGTTGAAGAGATTCGAGAAGTGTTCGAAGTTCTTCATCTGTTCCCTGGCCTGCAGGTTGGGGCGTCAACTGTGGTACGACTTCTTCTTCTGAAAGTTCTAACACACGTTCGATCAAATGGCGCATAGAGTACATCTTCGTTGTTGGTAACTTGAATGTATTCCCTCACCAGCACACGCAGAAGAGGTTTTCAAGACCCTGTTTCAATCGCGGAGTCCTTCTTGTGTAACTTGGTAAACACATTCTCCATCTGGGAGGTTTGGTGAGTCGACCAATCGGGCAATTCTTCGTCCGCCCTTTGCCTTTCGCAGGTAAAGTCTGAACGTTGAAGCGTGAGCTAGAACGTGTCCGCCGATAGGCTTGGTTGGGTCCCCCCACATTGCATCTGGCTTGGAGTGAACTTGGTTTGTTACAAGAACAAGAGCGTTGTTGATGTCAGCAAGTTGCTTGAGATCTTTGAGGTGGCGATTCAATTTTTGTTGCCTGTTTGCTAACATTCCGCGACCAATATATTCTGCACGGAAATGGCTTGTAAGTGAGTCAACAATAATCATTTTAACATTCAATCCTTTACTCATTCGCTTAATTTCCTCAGCAAGAAGCATTTGGTGAGCGGAGTTGTATGCTCTTGCAACGTGGATTCTACTTAGGACCGCATCAGGATCTAGGCCGTGACCTCGTGCCATCTGAGTGATTCGCTCAGGACGGAATGTATCTTCTGTATCGATGTAGAATACATCGCCATCGAATCCTCCATCTTCAATTGGCATAGTACAGTTGACAGCGAGTTGATGCCCGATTTGGGTTTTCCCTGAACCGAATGCACCATACACTTCAACGAGAGCTTGTGTTTCGAATCCACCGCCAAGTAAATCATCGATTGACTGAACCTTGGATGAAAGTTTCTGTACTTCTCGACGTCGGTCGAGGAGAGCCACACCAGATACGAATCCTCCAATGTTTGCCATCTTTTTGGCGGCGTTGATGATCTTACTTGCAACAGCCTCGCCGAGTTCTGCTTGGTCTGCTAAATCTCCTGGTGACATAACTGCAAGAGCGAGCAATTCGTCGAATCCAGCCTCTCTAAGTTTTTCAGCAGTTGCTGGGCCAACGCCCGGTAAGTCTTCAATTGAAACCTCAGGGGCTTCGTCATCAACGGCATCCATTAGAATATCCTCTTCTATAGTCAGACTTTCATCCTTCTTACTTGTTGTCTTTTTCTTTTTGCTTGTTGTACTCATTGTATCACTGACTCAAACCAATGGCTGAGGGTATATGAAAGAAGATTCGAGGGGAACGAGATATGAAATCTGAACATTTCCTATCCATCGGGGATAGCCTCTGCATTTTCACTTTTCATTCACTTTCAGTTTGCGAATTATCGGTTCCATTTTCTGTGGGGAAGGGGTTTACAGCACTTTCAGTATTGTCATACAGTATGTCAATGACGTGGTTTACGTTTACTCTCTCATCTGCACCTTGGTCGAGTGTGATGGATAAATCATGTATTCCTCGTTCCGGGTATGCGAGCGTGAAATCCCAAACTGCATCTTGCCCATCTGCAATCTGTTCGCTCTTTATACCCTTACTCACATCATCTGGGTCTGTTAATTCCCAAGTGATCGTAACTGGGCTTCCAGCAATTCCTTGAAAATTCTCTGGATTTTCAACAGTTGATTTGATTTGGAGTGTCATCGGCACGGGGCCATCATTATCAGGTTCAGTGTTGATCGGCATAACATCTGGTTGAGCACTGTTTTGTTCGCTCCATTCGATGTGCTTCTCGATTCGAACCATTAGAGTCATGTTTTCCGAGTTTTCTTCAACATCAGTTGCCGTAAGGACGATTGAGAACAACCCATGGAGTTCATATTCAACATCAATGTTTGCTGTTTCGTCAGCGTTCACTGTTATTGGACTACGACCGTCACCTGGTTCTATTGAAAATGTGGCGAGATCAAAGTCTGATGTTGTTCGAGCAAAATCAAAGTTTAGAGTAACTCCTGTAAGAGAAATTTGTGAACCTCCGATGAAGGATTGCTGGATTGTACCACTGGTTGAATCGTAATGAACAACTAAGTCAATCACGCTCTGTTCATCTTTTTCATCTGAATCGAGGCAGCCAGAAAGTGATGTTAGGAGCACAAGTAAAGAGAACCCTATCGCTTTCCACCCTCCGCTCATGGTTATGGTTACACGTCATCATTCAAGAAATCAATGCCGAACAGACTACTTTTTGATTATCGGTGGATTGAAAGGGAAGGACAGTAGCCGTCAAAGCAGCGAGGTGGGGTAGTCTGGATATCCCGTCGGGCTCATAACCCGGAGATCGATGGTTCAAATCCATCCCTCGCTACCACTCAGGAATATTCGTAATAGTCGTGCTTCGGCTTCAGTGTGTCCATAGCGCTTTGTAAGCGAACATTTGCAGCGGTAATTCCCTCAGAAATATCTGAACACTCCTGGCGTATTCGTTGAGATTGTTCTCTGCATTCAGAATGTCCATGGCTGCATGATTCCAAAACAGCGAGAATAGAATCTATTTGCGTGGCTCGATTTCCTTCAGGTTTGAGCCAATATTGTCCATTTTCCAAGATAACCGGGCCAGCAATTCGTGTATCGTTTGCTAATGCTTTGCAATATTTGGTGGCATCTCCTTCGGCCTGACATATGGATAGCATAGCTAGAATATTCCCTTGCTGGATTTTGTGTGCTCGCAGAAAGAACTTTACCGCCTTTCGAGTTTTACCACAGGCCGCATAGACGTCTCCTATTCGCCTCAAATCTTCTTCCAAGGGGGTTATTTTTTGTAATAATTGAGGAGCAGATTGAAGCAATGTCTTCTCGAGTTTTTTTCGTTCCCGTTGTAAGACGGATGCAGCCTTTATGGCAAGTTTGTGTTTTTTCCGCTCAGACAAAACTTCGGTGAGAATTCGAAGCCCCTTGACCAGTAATGTCTGACTTGCAGCATCTCGAGACTTTTGAGAAAGGAGCATTCCTGTAAATTCACTGGACATAACTTCGACCATTTCGTAGCGTTGTTCTTCAAAATAACGAATCATTTGCGACAGTGTTTGGTTCGGGTCTGACATTCCAAACATGTTGAACCCTCATTGATGATTGGCAGCAGCAGTCAACGTCGTGGTACTGATCACGCCATCGATGGTTCGAATATTGTGGAGGATAAATGATGATAGGGATGTAAAATCGGGCATTACAATCTTACAATAGGCATCATACTCTCCAAACAATACCATGGATTCGACAACCTCTGACATTTCTGAAAGTGTTTTTGAAATACTGTTCTCCAACCCTGGTTTTGTTGAAATCAGAACAATCGCAGTCGCAACAGACTCGTGTTCATCAATGGCGGCCATGAGTGTCGAATCGGAACCTCATGTTTAATTCTTGACGTGCTTTGGTTGAATTCGGAGAAGGTCATGCAGAAGCCGGTTTTTGCCATAACAGGATCGCCTGGTACAGGTAAAACAACTCTATCAAGCCAATTGCCGAGGGAACGATTTGACTGCTTTACTGTTGAACAAATTGCAACTCAACTCGGGTGCATAGAGCATCAAGAAGGCGACCTCGTCATTACAACCGACCTTCTAGCGGGCTGGAAATATGAAGGAGATAAAATTGCAATCATTGAAGGACACCTTTCCCATCATTGCGCTGTTGATGCTCTCATTCTTCTTCGATGCCATCCAGATGAATTGAACATAAGACTCTCGAATAGAGAAGGTTATGATGGAACAAAAATTCAGAATAATATCGAGTGGGAAATGATTGCTGGGATTTGGACTGAATTAATCGATAGAAGCCCGCATTTGCCAATACTTGAACTTGACATGACCAATGCTCTCCATGCCAAAGATTCCATTGAATTATTCATCTCGCAATACGAAGGCGAAAAGATTGTTCAAGAATCAATAGCCCATGCAATAGACTGGTTAGAAGGTTAAATTATGTCCGAAAGCATATGACCTTTCGATGCACCGGCAGGAATGATACCCATGGCTTTGGAACAGTTGAGGAAGCGTTGGGAAGCAATGGCTTCTCCTCTTGTAATGGGCTTAGGTCGAACCAATCCTGCGTTCCTAACGTGGCTTGCTTTGCCTGTCGGTATTGCAGCAAGTCTACTCGTACTCTTCGCACCTAAATCAGATACTGGTGCATTGATGCTCATGGGATCTGCGCTCTTGATTGGCTTCTCTATGATTCTTGATGGTCTAGATGGACAACTTGCTCGTCAAACAGGTCAAGTTTCTCGATGGGGAGACTATCTTGATCACACCCTCGATAGACTTCTTGACGCCATGTGGGTAATTGCAATCGCATCAAGTCCTGCATGGGTTGATGACCCTGTATTGGGGTGGGCTGCAGCCTGGTTTACAATCCTCGGTTCCTACATGGGCACGCAGGCCCAAGCGGTAAGTGGTGGTAGAAATTACAAAGGATTTTCAAGAGCAGATCGAACAATCCTCACTATTGCAGCGCTTGCCATAACAGGAATATTCTGGCTTATTGGCGTGCAGGATTATTCTGCTATGCCAGGTATGTTCGAGCATCTTGAACTCAGTCCGCTCACAGCTGTCGTCTTCATTTCTGGGCTCGGTGGGATGTACACATTCGGAATTCGTTTCTTGCAGGCCCGAAAGGAAATCATTGAACTTGACAAGACTCATCCATTGGAACAGCCAAATTCAGATGAATCCGAGTGATTCAAAACGTCTGTAATAGAGCGTTTTCATCTCTGCGTAATGCGGTATACTCTTAACAGACGGCGGCGACGTTATGTGTGATGGGTGCGAACGCGCTGAACCGGAGTCTACAACCAAAGGCGGGCCTGATGGTCTTGCTTATGCTTCTCATGACGGTTCCGTTGATACCAACATCAGCGGCTGCTGACATTGGCGATGCTTCAAAATTACAAGCACAGGATATCGCTGCAACATTCGATCCTGTCTCTGAAACAACAACGATTACGTGGAGAAATATCGACACCTTCGATGTAGGGTACGTGGCTAATCTTCACGAAGCAACTTACATTGTACATCGCCATTCAGAACCAATCACTCCTGGAACAATTAATTCTGCAACACCTTTCGCAAATGTAACTGCTTGTGAAAGCAATGTCTACATCCAAGCATACCAATGTCTTGGAGGAACGAATGGGACACACCCTGGCCACTCAGCTTCTTTCCTAGTCGGAGCTGGAGTGAATGATACGTACTTTTACGCAATTACAACTGAATGGGTTGAAAATGAACAAGCATATTCTTCTTCAGAGTTAGAATTCAATGCTTCTTCTCTTTACACCGGAGTTCAAGAAGAAACCTCCCCGGTGGAAACACCAATCTTCTTCCAAGCAGAATATTCTTTGACAGATAGCGAAACGACACTGACTTGGTACAATTACCATGATTTACCGAATTCTGACCCAGCAATGCCAGACACACGTATCCTTGTGTGGCGCTCCGATGGCGAAATTGGAAGAAATAACGGGGGGGCTGTTTACGAAGGCCTGCCAACAAACTATCCAGTGGAATTACTTGCAAATCTTAGTTCCGAGAATTCAGAATATGTGAATCCAATTCCAACGAATACAAACCGGGAATCCTATTATGCAATTACATATTTCATTCCAAATGGAACCGAATCTGGAGAAGACAAAGTCGATCTTCGTTTCCTCTCAGGAAATGCACTGAGTGAACCAATTCTGGAAGATAATCTTCCACCATCGCATATCACAAACTTCAACGCTTTCTTCGTCGGAAACGTCGATGGAACAGGGACTACAACACTCTCATGGAGTGGTTCCACTATCGAAGACAACGAGCGCTACGAAATTTATGTCGCTGGTGAGGCCTTTTCCTCAATATTTGAAACTGGTCCAAGTTTAGTTGCGAGCATTCCAGAGAGATTTACATCTGTTGATGTTTCAGTAGCACAAGACGGTTCAGAGATGGTGAGTGTAAGTATCGAAGAAGAAAACATCAACTATGAATACGTCCGAAACTTACCAGTCGGTTCACTGGGTTCTGCAACCTATTGTGTTGTCCTAGTCGATGAAATTGGATTGTTCGATTCCAATACCTCTTCAGGTTCATGCTCCACTGCTCAAGAAGATGCATATTCAACATGGGAAAAAGAGCCCTCCAACGTGCACGCTGAGTTTATCGGCGACCGTACAATTCGAGTAACTTGGACCGACCAACTCGGTGTTGAAGGCGAAAGATACCACATTTATTCTTCCAACTTCCCAGTAGCCCCTGTACAATTCACGACAGCATCGACATATCATGGATTTGCGAATGATAACGTTGGGACATTTGATATCGTGTTGAACGATTCGGTTGTATCCCCAACTGGCGCCCCTCTGCTTTGGTACATCTATGTGACAAGTGAAGCTCAATATGTACATTCAACAGGTTCCTATGAGTATCTTGGGT
>CAXAHE010000064.1:0-9690 GCA_963968475.1 uncultured Candidatus Poseidoniales archaeon
ACGTTGATGGAGCAATTGGAATGGCTCGAGGCACAGAAGAAGACTCTGCAGATTCACAATGGTATATTGCTGAAACTGAGGCTCACGGTCTCGATCCTGAAAACAGAGACGATGGTGGATATGCAACCTTCGGTATCGTTCGTCAAGGAATGAGTCACGTAAGAGCAATCGCTGAAGTACCGACATCAGACGACGCAACTGGAACGGATCTTGATAATCCATTTTCATCAGCAGGACGCCCTCTCTATGAAGTTCGTATCAATAAAATTGAGATGATTGGAGTGGCTGACCCAGACGGGAAATTGAGTGGCCAAGGAGTTGATGGAGACGAAGATGGAGGCATTTCAAGCGGACTTCTTGTCCTTATTTTACTCGGAGTTGCGGTGGGAATTGGAGGCGCAGCAATATATGTTATGAGCCAAAAAGAAGAATTAACCAGTCTCACTGTTTATGATGCAGAATTACTCGATGAAAATGATACATCGAGTACGACGTGACGTACTCGTGGTGCGTACCACTTCACCTTCTCGAGATGCTGATGAGTACAGCGCCAGTCTCGGCCATCATTTCTTGCATAATTCAAGCATGTTTGAATTGTATTTTCCATCCATTGCTCGACATGTTCTTGTTCAACATTCATGTGAATGTGGAGGCTTCCTCCTTTCTCTTTGAGCGTTAACACAGCGAGCTTCCACGCTGCCTCAGAACTCGGAAGTAATCCCAATAGGACACGGTCGGCAATACCATGTAATTCAGGCAGTGTCGTTCTATTGTCTCCTTCATGGATTGAAATTGATCGAGAAACCTCGTTCTTTTGAGCAGCCCATTCCAGTGCTTTGATACTCTCTGGATTTAATTCACATGCATGAACATGAGCGGCTTTTCCATGAACGAGTAAAGGGAGGGAATAATAGCCAATTCCTGCAAAGGCATCAACGATAATTTCTCCTTCAACCTGGAGAGACCCCATGCGATGTCGCTCGGTAACATTTCCAGAAGAGTACATCACTTTACATGCATCAAATCCATAGAATAATCCGTTATCTTTTACTTCTACCCATCCAGAATCTCCGAGTAATAATTCCATCTGGGAAGACCGTATTGTATCGTTTGCAATCGGCTGTTGGCGTCCAACCCTCCTTCCTTGCAATACATTTGCAATCTGTTCAAAGAAGTCGTCTTTCTCTTGGATTATTCCGTCCCATACAGGTTGAGTAAACGCATCTTTAGGGAAAAGAATGAGATCATCTAAGCGTTCCCATTTTGTAGGGATTAACTCCAAAATATGTTCCATCCCTTTCGGAATAAATCCTTGAATCACTTCCTTTAATTGGTGATGAGGATTTAGGGACGGTGGTGAAAGTTCAAACATTACCGTTTCAATTCTGTAAGGAATCTCGATTGAATGAAAAGAAGTAGTTTCAGAAAGAATTGGAAGTGCAAGTTCTTCATTGATACGTACAGGGGCATACTGCTTATTCAGGACTTTTAATCGACGTAGATTGTCATACATAGCCTCTCCAAACTGGAGCGGAACAATGACTGCAGAAAGTTCGTCCATAGCAGCGTCTCTAACCCCTCGTATGGGGAAGTCCTTTGAAGGTCTTCGGATTGTGGGGTTAACATGGACGCCGAGAGTAATGGGAAGATTCGCTTTTTCAGTCTCTGTTTCACACTGTTTTTCGTCATACCAATCATCGCTCCATTAGCCTCTGCCGATGGAATGGCTGCATGTGATGGTGCAGGCATGAGCGAATGTGATGACTACGATTCAAACGATGACGGAACACCAAATCAGCAAGATTGGATTCGCGGGACATATGACTTCGATTTAGAAGATACCTCGAGAATCACGCTCTCATTGAGTTGGGCAATTCGAGAATTCGATAGAAGTAAAGTTGGCCTTGACGACCCGCTTATACAATCAGCACTTGCAAATGATGGCTTGGATGTAAACGATGGAATCCCAGCAGACATGATTCGTAGTTACTTTGCTTATGATGATGGCTCTGGAACAGTTGGGGATCGAATGCTTGGAGAAGTCCAAAGCACAATTCAAGACCTTCTCGCATCAGGATTCGGAACTGTAAACGGCATCAATACACAATACGATACATCCTACACAGAAGGAAGCACGACAATTCCTTGCACAACAGATGCTTCAATAGATTCGATTTATGGTGGAGAAGGAGCAAGTCAAAACAACGTCTTTGACCCTCCATTATGCTTCTCGACAATAGCCGATATTAGTTTGTCAACCAGTACGTTCAATCTTCTCGAGAATACGGATTTAGATTTAGAACGTGCATATCAAGGTCTCTTGATTATGGGTTCAGAATTAACGACAAAGTTCGAAGTATTTGCTGAACCAGGGCATGCATCTACATTCTCAATCAATCCGCCAGATTACGCAACAATCATCCGCGTTGATAGTAACGGCTCGGTTGCTGCTCGACCGGGACCTCCTGCTTATTTTGCAGGCGAATGGACAGTCGATAATCTCCAAGCAGGAGTAGGTGGTCCTCGAATTGATCAAACGGTGAGCCTTACCATGGCATACCGGGATTCAGCAACCACTCAAGTGGTTGAACTTGATCCCAACGATGAAGCGGTTTCTCTTTACCTAATAGTTGATCTTTTCGATGAACAAGCTGTCCAAATTGACTTTATCGCTGGATTAAATTATCTCGATGAAACCACGATGACGGACTGGGGGATATCTCTTGTCGAGTTATCCGATCTGGCAACAATTCCACAAATCACTTCTGATGGAATTCGTCTTGCTTATGAAAACGGAATTGCTCCACTCGATGATTTCACAGACCAATTTCCAGTTGATTCGATTGGAGATGCCTTTTCCGATTCGATCCCTGGAAATCAGAACATTGAGATGAGTGAATTAACTTGGGTAAGTGATTCTGTTGCAGATGGAATACAAGGAGCAGCCGGCGGGTTGAATTACACGCATTCAACAGGTTGTTCAGAAACAGTAACTCCCTCATCAACAATCTCATATTGTATTCAAGGTTCATCCGCAATGGGGTACGATCACCCAATCTATCTACGTTCAACAAGTAATACATTCAATCTTGGATTGCTTGATATTATCCAAGATAATATCCCCGAAAATCAATTCTCAACACAGATAAACAGCATCACTGAGGAGGACTTGCGGCGTGTAATGGATGCAGGGCTTTCGCTTGAGACTGTGCTTAATACTGACTTCCTTGAAGATATGATACCTTCTGATCTTCCTCCGACAGAGATTACTCTCGAATTGATTTTACCGAGCTGGATTCAAACAATCGACGGACAAGACCGAATTATCCTCCAACATTCCCTCGAAGGTGATAACCGTAATGAAATCTCGATTGCAGGTCCTTCTCCTTACACGTACAACCATCCCATTGAGAACGAAGATGGAACGGTTATCTGCGTTCAAACTCAGAAGACATGCGTCTCAACATCTCTCGATATTGATTTTGGCACCTTTGATATTAACGAGTGGACAAAATCAGTTTCCGTAGAGTTCGGTCTTGAAGCCAGTGCAGTCGTTCACCGGGTTGCTTTACCACAAGGTTACTACGATGTCAACGATGATACTACGGTGCGTATGGACGTCATTCCAAGTGACTTGGTTCGCTTGATGGGCGATATCATGAGCCGCACAGACGATCCGAAGGTCATTCGCCAGTGTCTCGATCCTGATTCCTCAGAAGATGATTGTGATCCGGACAGACTTATTGAATTCAATCTTACTTCAGAAGGCTTGATGGAATTTGGAACTGATGTCGGTGTTAAATTAACAAATGAAATTCAGATTATTTCTAAGGAACTTACCGAATTTGAAGATTCCCCATTTAACGAAGTTGATATTGGTGATTTTGAGATTAAAACCAGTTTAGCAGGACTTGGTGAACCCAGTCCAACAGTTAGCGATGAAGTCCCCCTGAGTATTACAATAAAGATTCCAAAAGTCAGATACACACTCGCCATTTCAAGCCCATGGGGTGATCTCTTCTCCGGAGATATGGACTTGCTTACGTTCTCCTTACTTACTGAAGACTCGATACGCTCACCGTTCCTCTCTCCAATGGTTTCTATGGTTGACAGTATCTCATCGATGTTTTCAAACAGCATTGTTTCAACGGATGGTATAACATTCCCTCCAGAAGATGGAGAAGCGTTGACTTTCCAAACCGGTTCATGGGATACGACAATTCATGAAGAAACAGAATTAGATCTCTCAGGGCCTGTAAGTTTCACACTACCAAAGGGAATCAAAGCCATTGAAGCAACCTCAACACAGGGTAATATGGTTCTCTCAATGGAAGACGGTCGTCAGGTCATCACCTACACGATTCCACCTTCTGATCTCGATGATGAGGTAACAATTCGATTACAAGTGACATGGATGTATCTTCTCGGTCAATTCTGGGCATATCCTGCCGTAGTGTTCATCCTTCTGATTCTCCTTATTCGTAGACGCCGTAAGAAAAAGCGAAAGAAGAGAGCTGCACGTGAATCGAAGAATTCGCTTCTAAAAGCCCAGAAGATGGGGTTGTCAGAATCTGATTTTGCCCAAATGGCAGGGCTGGTTGATCGACAAGTTGGCGGATATGAAGAGGGAATCGATCCCTTTGAAGCGATGCAAAACGACCAATTCGATTAACGATGCAAGGCTTCGTGAATACGTTCCGCAAGAGATGGTCCAATGCCAGGGACTGTCTTGAGATCCTCAATACTTGAATTGGTGATGCCTTGACGTCCTCCGAAATGACGAATTAATGTCTGTAGTTTCTTTGCTCCGAGCCCAAGAACATTTTCCAAGGGATCGCCCATGCGAGATTTTTTTCTTCTCTTTCGATGGAAGGTGTTGACAAATCGATGTGCTTCATCCAGGGCATGAACAAATACTCTTCCTCTTCGATCAAGAACGATTGGATCCTTCTCTTCTCTGAAGAGTGTTTCTTCTCGCTTTGCGAGTGCTGCTAATTCGAACCGATCTTGAACTCCATGTTCCTTGAGTAATTTCCGAATGATGTCCAGATGTGTCTTGCCACCGTCAAGGAGTAGCAAGTCTGGCCATTCTTCTTGACGTTTCAACCATCGTTCTATGACTTCTTTCATCATACGTAAATCATCCATAGCATCGCCCTTTACGATGTATGTCCGATACTCTTTTTTTGCAGGTCGGCCATGTCGCATGACAACGCTTGCACCGACGCGTTCATCACCTTGAAGTTGAGCCATATCAAAGCAAACAACGTGATTCATTTGTTCAGAACCCAGCAAAAGAGCAGCTTCATCAGCAGCCCTTTGTTCCAAAGAGCCACTGGATTTATTTGATAATCGAGAAACTTGAATTTCAGCGTTTTGATCTGCAAGCGTTCGTAGAGTAACCATATCGCCTCGAACCGGTGTTCGCACTTCGACAGCAGAACCGCGTCGTTCATCCAACCATTCTTGTAATCCATCGAGGAGTGGTGTTGGTGTAAGCAACAAGCGAGGTGGCCTTCTGTTCACATAGTGTTCACTGATGAAATGACTGACTGTTTCGCCAATGTCTCCTCGATGAACATAAGGCCAGACTTCTTGCCCCTTGACAACACCATCATCCGCATGAAGAACGATCAATGCAGCAAGGTCTCCTTGTTCAGCAAATCCGATTGCGTCACAGTCTCGATACAATTTACTGGAAACGACATGTTGCCCAATTGTTGTGCGTATGGAACGTATCTGGTCTCGGTAATATGCAGCTCTTTCGAACATCATTTTACTCGAGCATTCATCCATTTTTTCTCCAAGTTCCTCAAGTAATTCAGTTGCTTCCCCATTGAGGATTTTCTTCACCATTGAAACTTGTTCATTGTAGCCTTCACCATTGATGCATGGCCCTGTACACAATCCAATGTGCATTGCTAAGCACCCTTGAGGTAAAAGTTCCTTACAGTCACGAATTCCAAAATGGCGTCGCAGCAATTGCATCACCTGCTTTGCAGCACCTGCATTTGGAAACGGACCCCAACGATGTGATTTCTTCGGTGGATGGCGCGTGTACATAATACGCGGAAATTCCTCTGCAGTTAACACCAGATATGGATACGATTTGTCATCTTTCAACATTGAGTTGAATCTTGGTTTATGCTCCCTGATCAACTGTCGCTCAAGGATGAGTGCTTCCTGAGGCGTTGTTGTCACGATGCATTCCACATCATCAGAGCGAGAAACCAATTCAGGAATCATCTGTCGGTCAGGATTTGTGGCAAAGTACGAACGTATTCGTTCATTCAACCGTGTTGCTTTGCCAACATAGAGGACTCTTCCCTCATTTGTTTTGAAGAGATATACGCCCGGTGATGCCGGCAAATCAATGGATGCAGCATCGACCGGCATGGAAATTCCTCGCACTCATAGGTCAAAAGAACGCGCATTTCTTCTTCTCGCACATGAAGCGGACAAATCCAAATGTGTGACGTGCCTCGATAGATTAGGAATCAACGTGTTATCGTCTTCAATGCTACGGATTTTACGATGGTTGGAATCACATCCAGCCTCTCTTGAATCCGCATGGGATGTGCCTCGTACGCTCTCTCTTGAAGGGATTGCTGATGGTATAGGAGTCGTCCGTTCTGCCCTCTTCCAACCTATGTCTATGCTTGAAGAAAAAGAACTTCTTTTCACCCGACAAGCTCATGTTTTAGGAGGAGGGAGGCGGAAGAGGAAGGTCGTTCACATCACCGAAGAGGGGCGAGATTTCGTTCTTCAGAATAGTGATGAAAAGGTAACATCCCGACCCGAGACCTTGTTGAAAATATTTGGTCAAGCGCCAACATACACAACAATGGTTGGAAGAGATACGGAAACGGAACGATTGTTGAAACATCTGAAGGCAAGGAAACAAATTCATTTGCGTGGATTGCCAGGAATTGGAAAATCAACGCTTGCTCGATCTCTTGCAGAAACATTGGCTAAAGATGGTAAAGAAGTACGCTGGGCAGGAATAGATTCCTACACAGACGTTTCAATGCTGATGCAACGCTTTGGTTTTGAAACGTCGACAATGCTTGATGTATCGGCCTATGTTCACCATTTCATCGATCGACCAGAAACAGTCCTCATCATCGACGATATCCAAGCAGTGAGTGACCGACACAAAGATGCTTTTTCTCAATTCTTCTCTTCGTTAGAGGAAATGAATGTACCAACCCTCCTCATTGGTAGAGAGCCTCAACCATTCGCAACAGAAGGTCCAGTTCTTTCACTTGGCCCTCTGGAAACAAAGCAAGCAATACAATTGCTTGGTGAAGAGATGGATGATGAAAAGAGAACCGAAATCGCTGAACGGCTCGGGGGGCATCCTCTTGCTATCCTAATGTACGATGATTCTACACCTTTGCCAGAAGAAAGTGACGATGTTCGAGCATATGTGGAACAAGTCGTTCTGGGCGAAGTATCCGCTGATGTGCATGACGCAATACCTCCTTTCCTCATGCTCCCTTTCCCCGTCCCAGCAGAGAGAATGATCAATCCAGATGATGTATCTCTTCTTGATGAACATGCTTTGCTACGATGGATACCGAATGATTTGTCGATGGAAATGCAACATCTTGTCCGTAACGTTTGTCGTTCTAATCTCACAGATGATGAACTGGATAAACTTCATCTTGAATCGATTGAACATTGGTCTCAGCACACCGATTCCTTTTCTGCAATCGCTGAATTTCATCATCGAATCCAACGTGGAGAACAGGATATTGGTTCCCTGTTGTCTCAACAAGCGACTGTCCTTATGCATGAACGTTCAGGTTCCTTCGCAACACTTCTCGATGAAGCGGTTCTCTTACAACCAGAGAACGTTGAACTGATAGGACTTGCAACCCAACACGCTCTGAATCGAGCAGAACTTGAAATTGCCAAAGAATATATTTCACAAGCCGAACATGACTCCAATCTGGATCATCTTCGTCTTCAAATCGCTCACTTCGAAGGGAAAAAGGGGACAATTGAATCCTTTGAAAAAGCGTACCAATCCCTTGAGGATCCGAATGAAAAACTGCGTCTTCAATTGTCTGTTGTCTCAAGAGCACTCGATGATATTGTTGAAGAAAATCGGTCTGAACAGTTGAATATTTTAGAACGGATGACTCAAGATATTATTCCTCCAAAGGATCCTTCAATACGGCAAATTATCCTTACCTCTCTTGTTGTCATGAAGCATTCAATAGCACTGCACAAAGGTGATTATTCTGGGGCTGCTTTCCTTCGAGATCAGTTGATTTCAATAGCCTCTGAGCATGACGCTCTTGTTCAATTTCTATCCGCTAAAGCATCTCTAGCAGCATCCGAACCAAACACAATGGAATTTGCTCTAACTATCAAGGAAGTTGAACGTATTTCTGAGCAGTTGAAACAGCCGCTGTACAAAGCCTCTCTTCAACTTCTTCTGTGTGAAGCGTTGCTTGAAACAGAACCGTTCCGGGCTCAATACATTCATTCGACGGTTGATATTTCAATGATTGAATCCATAGAATCAGCAACTGCGAATCGATTGGTTGCACGATGGTGGGCGCTACGTGCCTTCTTGGAACCGCAACAAAAAGTCCCCTCAATTCGCGAGGCGATTCTTAGGTTTCGCTTATCTGGGTGCCCAAACCGGGCACGACATTTGTCCAAACAACTTCATCAGTCAATCTGATTAGAGTTCAGCGCCAATCATTGTTTTCGTTTCTTTAATCCCTTGAATGGGTCTTATTTCCTCAACAATACATCGGGTGAGTACAAACTCATCATCCGCTTGAACACGAGCAATAATATCGAATTCTCCGAACAACATCCAACGAGCAGTCACGTGTTCGATCGAATCTAATGCAGTACGAACCCTTTCTTCTTCACCGGGTTTTGTTGTAATCAATACAAATCCTATTGCCATCCCATCACCTCAGTATTCGACTGCAATCAGCGTCTGCGTGTCTCGAATTCCTTTTATTGTTCTAAATTCCTTCATCAGAAGATTGGTTAAATTCTTTGCTGAATCACTGCTTATGCGGGCAAGTAAATCGAATTCACCATAGAGGGCATGAACCTCTTGTACCGCTTCGTGTGATGTGAGTGAAAGGTAGACGTCACGTTCATGCGACGGCTCAGTTTTGAACAAGATAAATGCCTCAGGCATGATTTAACCCTTGAGTATACGGGTTTTATCGCTTGGGGTAAGTTATTTTGCTTTAATCAACCAACGGATGGCTTCAAATGGCATTGCTATTGATGAGATAATATGGTAAGGAGGCAACCGTTGATAGCAGGCATATTCCTTTGCCTTCTTCTTTTCATGTCGCTTTCACCAATGGTAAATGGTAAACCACTGGAACAGACAGATTCTGAAACCGAGAATTATGTTTCTGCACGCTCAACAACGACGTGGTCAGGAACTGTCGATTTGACTTCGAACTATTACGTAGATATACAGGACGAGCTTTTGATCACATCTTGTACGAACGTCACCATGTCCTCAGGTGTCCGTATTGTTGTTGATGGCAGGATTACGATACAGGGAACCTCAACCTGTCCAGTTGTCCTCTCATCCAGTGCAACCAGCACAAACGACCATGAAGGAATTCAATTCAACGCATCATCAAATGGACGAGGTAGCATCATCAATCATCTTGATATCGAAGACTCAATTTACGG
>CAXAHE010000065.1:0-9280 GCA_963968475.1 uncultured Candidatus Poseidoniales archaeon
GATGATGCTTGTCCTGATACGCAAGCAGGATATCCTGTAGACTCGCTTGGATGTTTGGATGAAGATCAATTGGATCAAGACCTAGACAATGACGGCTATTCTGGAAACTACACATTTACAATTGATTCAGTGACTGGTCTAAGAATTAATCAAACCGGTGATGCATTCCCTCTTGATGGAACACAATGGTTCGACCAAGACGGAGATGGTTTCGGCGATAACCTGAATGGCAATAATGCTGATTTCTGTCCAGAGGAATTCGGGACATCTTATCTTGATTCTCTCGAGATAGGATGCTTCGACGATGGAGACGGGTGGGCAGATAACTGGGGTAGAGATAAGTTCCCTGGTGATGCAACTCAGTGGAACGATTCAGATGGGGATGGATACGGAGACAACTGGAACAATCCCGAGTGGAATTCCTCTCGAGATTCGGATTGGCCTGGAGAATTTGTTCTCGATGCTTTAGTCCCGGACAAGTGTCCGAATTCCCCAACCTCAAACGTTGATGATGAAGGATGTTCCAAGAGTGAGAAAGACACTGACGGTGATGGGGTAAACGATTTGCTCGATAATTGCCCAGAAGATGCCAAAGGAAACGATGGATATGAAGACGGCTGTCCTCTACCTAAACAGTCAGGGTCAGATAAGGAAACAACAGTGTTTGGTATGTCCATTATGGCATTCAGTGGCATCTTAGGTGGTCTCATTCTTGTCCTCATCACCATAGGTTTCGTCTTACGAACAATTGGGAATCGAGGCTATGACTATGATGATGAGGATGATGAAGATGATTTCATGGACGATGAAGACGACTCCTTTTCATCCAGAAACCAATCTAGATCTACACCTCTATCCAGTTTACCCTCTCGAGGAAGCCCCCAATCAAGAAGCCCTCCAAGTTCGTCAGGCCCTTCCAGAGGCCCTCCTGGGGCAAAGACAGGACCATCACGTGGTCCTCCTGGTTCGTCAAAACCCTCTCGAGGACCTCCCGGAGCAAAGACAGGTCCATCAAGGGGCCCTCCAGGTTCATCAGGTCCTTCCAGAGGCCCCCCTGGGTCAAAAACTGGCCCCTCACGTGGTCCTCCTGGAGGTGCCCCCAGTGGTCCAAAACGTACTTCGCAACCAGTTTCAGCAGGAAAGAAGCCACTCGGCACAACCTCCGGTGAATCATCGCAACCTGATGAGGATAAATCTCAGAAGAAAGTACGTAAGGCTCGTATTGAAGTTGATATGTCGCTCTTTGAGGATTGGCAAGTTGATGATAGAGAAGCAGCTGTTGATTGGGTTGTGGCTGGACTCGGTGATGGAGAGCAGGAACGAACCATCCTTATGCAACTCCAAGAAACAGGTTGGACGGCTCAACAATCGAGAGCAATCTTCGATCTCGCTAGGAATCGATAATCAGTAGACTCAAAAACATGACTCGGTTGGACAACTCGAAGGGGGGAATATATGTCAGAAGGAGTACAAGAAGGAGCCTCTCTTCCAGACGGAATTGATGTCGATGATACAGCGGCATATTTTGGTGTAATCGAATCCTCTGACGTTCTTCAACAACTCATGGAGATGGACTCTAAACAAGCCTTGTCCAAGACTCTTGAACATCTGTCAGATGTGGTCTTACAACCTGGTGAGTTCAATTTTGAAGCAGCAAGTGAACGTCTTCAATGTGAAGGAGGAGAAATATACTTTCTCATCTTTGGCCATCTCAATTTGATGTCACTTCCTGACCCGATGTTGGCTTTTGCAGGACAACCTGATTCGACTGGTTCAACCAGCTCCGCACATCCTCTTGCAACAGAAGAAGTGATTGACTCTATCTCTGTTCTCTTTGATCCAATGCAATTCTTGAAAATCCTAGCAATTGGGTATTCAACCGGCGGTGAGCCTGAAGTTGATCGCTATCTTACATCCATTCAGGAGATGATGGCAAATCCATCCGAGAATCTTGAGAAAATCCAGGCCCTTGCTGGTGAATCAATGTCTTCTCTAGACGTAGCAGGACATGCACTTCCAATCCCACTTCTTGCAAGCGAAGGAGCAGAACCAGCAACCATAGAGGCTGGACAATCAATGCCTGCTCAAGAAAGGAAACAACAACCAGTTTCTACGCCAGTAGAGCCCGCTCCTGTGAAGGAAGTAGTTGTGGAACAACCCGTTTCTGTCCCTCTTCCAACAACAGAATCAGTTCCTCTCCCAACAAGATTTGAAGATGAAAACCCCTCCTCTGTACCTCTTCCTTCATTTGAAACTTCAGTTGTAGAGGAAGAGTCTCCCAAGAATGATGTGGAAGCTGATCTCGCAACTCAAGATGCATTTTCTGGTGCGTTTGGAACTGAACTTATCCCAGAAGTTGAAGAAATCATTCAACAACCCGTTGTTGAAGAAGTGCATGCCGAGGAACCTGTTGTAATAGAGCCAACAGTCGAGGAAGTTGTCGAAGAGCCTGTGGAAGAATGGGTGAGTGACGCTGAACGATTTATTGCTGCAGATGTGGATGAATCGGGAGCATTGTCTGTGGAAGAATTAGCCGTCGCTGCGAATCTCCCTCTCGATACAGCGGAAGAACTTCACAAAGCAGCAGATAGTGATGGTGATGGAGAAGTTACTCTGAGTGAGTTTGTATCCTCTGATGCTGCCAAGAAGATGTCAAGTCTTCCTCGCCCAGTTGCTCCAGTTCGTCGACCAATTCAGAAACAACAGCCCCAACAACAACCAGCCCCGTCTCCTGGTATCCAAGCGCCTCAAGCAGGATGGCAACAAGAACCAGTGCAACCTGTACAACAACAACCTGTACAGCCGCAGCCGATTCAACCAGTACAACAGCAACCTATCCAACAACAGCCTATGCAACAACAGCCTATGCAACAACAGCCTATGCAACAGCAACTGGGTATGAATATCCAGCCTACAATTCAGTCAGGTATTCATTGCAGAGGATGCGGGATCGGTCTCGATCCATATTGGCGATTCTGCCCAATCTGTGGGAATATGAACACGAGTGCACACCGTTAATCGTTACTAGGGAGAAATACTCCCGATTCGGTGATACAAGTATCGTCTAACCAAACTGATGGTTCTGACAAAACACCTGATATGTGGATTCCAACGATCGAGTTCCCACCCAATCGAGAGTTGTCTCCGATTGAGAAATAACAACTACCAAGCCGTTTTTCGTCTTCGAGAACATTTCCTACAAGACGGGCATTTGGATTCATTCCAAAGCCAAATTCAGCAACAGTCCATACATTTTCCCGGTCTTTGGCTTTGAGTTTCTTAGCAACCTCTCCGAATGATTGGCGTATGTTGGCTGCAAGACTTCCGCCCTTGACATCGATCACTGTACCATTTTCAACAACAAATTCAATCGGCTCGTCAATCAGAGTTGAGTCCCATGAACCGTCGATAACAATAGTGCCGTTCATCGTTCCTTCTTTTGGTAAAACAAACACTTTTCCAGCAGGTAGGTTCATCAGCATTCTTGGACGATTACAGATACCATTGTCATCGAGTTTCCAATCTCTCCAACTGACCTCAAAAGTAACATCTGTACCAGCTTCAGACTTCACGTTAATGATTCTCCGACGCCTCAACAGCGTTCCAATGTTTGAGATTCGCCTCTTAACTTCTTGGAAATTAGCAGTCATACCCCCTTCAGTGTAGAGTTCAACGTTCATGCCAGGCATTGTCGCAACCCTAGCACCATCTTTGACAGCTTGGCGTACAGCACGAGTATGCGTTAGAGAATACTTTGTTGGAGCGATAACAACTTGTTGTTGTCGCATGAGAGAGGCAACTGGGCTTGGTGGCTCCTCGCCATGATGCCTTGACTTTGGCATTACGACAAGCAAGACTCTGTCTGACCGTAGTTGTGTTGCCTCATGCAGAGATTGCCCAATTTCTGCGGTGGTAGGATCGCAGACAATCAAAACGTTCTCTCCGCGTCGAATATCCATCGAAGTTTGAACGACTCTATCTGAAATCGCCTTCAGTTTTTCTTCAGCACTCATCGACTCAGTAATCGTATTAACATCCTGATCTGGCTCATGCGTCTCTTCATTGAGGAGGGCATTGATATCTTCATCGACTTCAGTAATGGATGACTTCTCATCCTTACCTTTCTCGCCGGATGGAAGCACCATGTATACCCCATATACTCATCCATATTGAAGGTGTGGCTTTGTAAAAGCAACATTTAGCATACGAGTCTTGATGAAGAAGGCATGTCTTCGTAGATTCATGAGCGAAAAGAAAGCGTTTGTTCAACGAATCAAAGACATCCATCGCATAGGAAGTATTCAAGGCCATTTGGGATGGGATCAAGAAACATTGATGCCCGAGAAAGGAGCAAAATCCAGAGGCGAAATTATGGCTTGGTTAGCTGCGCTTGCCCATGAACGAATCATCGATCCAGAAATGGGCGAACTGTTGGGCCGAGTTGAACAACGTAACGATTTAGATGAAGCAGAACAAGCGAATACTCGCGAATTTAGGAAGCGTTATGATAAAGCAACAAAACTCTCATCCGACTTCGTATCGACATTTGCTAAAGCGAGGAGTGAGGCTCTTGTGGCTTGGCAGGGTGCACGCTCGAATTCAGATTTTTCAGCGTTTTTACCGCACCTTGAAAGGCTCGTTTCGCTAACTCGGGAAAAAATAGAAGCATATGGATATGAAGGAACCCCCTATGATGCTCTTCTTGATGAGTATGAATCAGGAATGACCGTCGAAGATTATGATCCCCTCTTTGCAGGCTTGAAACAACGACTCGTCCCACTCCTTCATCGAATCATGGAGGCTAAAAAGACCAATCCGGATCCAACCTTGCCCGAAGGCATGGCTTTCCCGGTTGAATCACAAGAACAATTCTGTATCAAGGTAAGTGAACGTATGGGCTTTGACTTTGCTGCAGGGCGTATGGATGCATCAACGCATCCATTTTCGGCAGGAATTTGGCCAGGAGATACTCGATTCACGACACGTTATGATGAACTTGATCCGTTCTCTTGCCTATACGCTGTTATGCATGAGACCGGCCATGCCTTGTATGAGCAAGGGCTCGATGAAAATCATCAATATACACCACGGGGAGATGCAGTATCCCTCGGAGTCCATGAGTCACAATCACGGCTATGGGAAAATCAAATCGGTCGTACTCCAGAATTTTGGGATGTAGCCATGCCATGGTTCAAAGAATCATTCCCTGATGCTCCATCTTGGGATTCTAAGACGCTGAATCGAATTGCTAATTGTGTTGAACCTGGCTTTATTCGCGTAGAAGCTGATGAAGTAACGTACAATCTTCATGTTATGCTACGATATGAGATTGAAAAGAAAATATTCAACGAAGATTTTCCGCTGAATCAGTTGCCTGAGTTATGGAATTCCATGATTGCAGAGTGGTTTGGAATCACAGTTCCAAACGATACTCTCGGCTGTCTTCAGGACATACATTGGTCAATGGCAGCGTTTGGATACTTCCCAACATACACTCTCGGGAACCTGTATGCTGCTCAACTGCTTGAAGCGATGGAATCGGAGATCGGGTCAATCAACGACCATATTTCATCTGGAGATTGGTCTGAAATGCTTGAGTGGCTTAGAGATAAAATACACAAGAGAGGGAGCGCATTGTTACCAGCAGATCTCATTGAAGAAGCAACAGGGGCTCCTCCCTCATCAGAGGCGTTCCTTCGATATGTGGAAGAAAAGTATGGAGAAATTTACTCTCTGTGATTATTCTTCTTCTTCTTTGTTTTCCGTGGATGAGCCAACAAGTCTGTTGATGCGCTCTGTTAATTCATTAATTGCATCACCAAGATCGTTGCTTCGATCATCTTCATGATCAGTACCAAATGTTGTTCCCAGCAATACAACCATCGCTCCAGATAACATCATGACTGCAGGCCAGTATACATCTTCTGCTACCATGTCATTGGTGGCTTGCATTCCACCCCATATTGCACCGGCAATAAATACAATCAATCCAATCATTATCTGCTGATATCCTTTCCCAAGTTGTTCTTCCATGTTACTCATAAGTCTCATGCTGAAATAGTTCACTGGGTAATTAAGCGTATTCTATAAAGTACCCCGAATAATATCAATTCCAGGGTGTCATCAGGAGAGGCGACCCAGTTTGACCTTCATCCACCAGAATCTTTCCTTTTGGACCGGTTGCTTCTGTTCTTTCGAACACGGGTGTCCCTCCAACAACGGTTAGAACTGGCCAACCGACAAGTTTGAGTCCGCTAAAGGGGTTCCAACCGACTGTCGACCAAGTGTTTTGATCTTCAACCAATATTTCTTTGGTCATATCAACAAGCGTAACATCCCCATCATAGCCTTGTTCAAGTTTGCCTTTTCCAATCATCCCGTAGCATTTTGCTACATTCAACGACATCCATTTTACGACTTGTTCGATGGTACAAGCACCTCTTGAGGCATGTGTTAGCATGACTGGGAGTGAGGTTTCAACTCCAGGCATTCCACTGTGTGCTTTTGGGAAACCCTTTGCTTTATTCTCAAGCGTGTGAGGTGCATGATCTGTTGCAATACATGCAATTGTGTCATCATGAAGTCTCTTCCACAATATTTCTTTATCGATTTGATATCGAATTGGTGGATTCATTTTCAAACGAGTACCACGTTCCGCAACATCACGTTCGTCGAAAGTAAGGTGTTGCGGTAGTACCTCAGTTGTGATGTGTGCTTCACCATCTGTACCAGTAAGTGAAGTCAATCCATGAAGCCAATCTGCTTCGATGCCAGAAGTGAGGTGGAGGATATGCAACCGATGTCCACTTGCTTGAGCGTACCCAACTGCTCGCTTAGTTGCAATAAGGGCAGTTTCCTCATCTCTCCATTCTGCATGAGCTTCCATGTCCGTCCGTCCATCGATCATCTTCTTTCGCTCAATCATTCGATCTTCATCTTCAGCATGAACAGCAATCAGTCCAGCAGTGTTGTCAAAAATAGTCTTGAGAGCGTTTGATTCATTGACCAACAAATCACCAGTTGAGGAGCCCATGAAAATCTTAATTCCACAAATTCCAGGAATAGCAATAGGGGCATCTGGTGTTCCGACCGCTTTCTGTAATTCTTCGACATTGGATTCAGTTGCTCCAATAAAGAAGCCATAATTGGTTACACAGCGATTGTCTGCAGTTTCCAATTTGTTATGCATTGATTGGAGTGTGGTTTGGCTAGGGACATTGTTTGGCATGTCAAGGAACGAAGTAATGCCACCGCTAGCAGCAGCACAAGAGCCACTATGCAAATCTTCTTTCTCAGGCTGACCAGGGTCTCTAAAGTGTACTTGAGGGTCAATCAGACCTGGAAGGAGATGTAAACCAGAAGCATCGATAATCTGCGTGTTAGAATCATGAGGTTGAAGACCTCCTCCTGGTTGTATTGAAGTTATTATTCCATCAACAATTAACAAATCACCGATTACTGTTGTCTCTGGGAGGATCATTGTTGCATTACGGATGAGCATACTCATAGTGGTCACTAATACATTGCTAGAGCATTCAGTCAATGAATGCTCTTATCGTCTTCGAGCATTTTTTGGTCTGAACGCATTACAGATTTCATCGTTCATATCGATATAAGGACCTTGAATGAGATCGACACAGTAAGGGACTGCTTTCCAGATCTCATCAATCGTTTCACGGATGGCCTTGGGTCGTCCAGGAAGATTAAAAATCAGACATGAACCTCGAATTCCAGCAGTTTGTCGAGAAAGAATTGCAGTTGGTGTGAACGCTAAGGAAATCGCTCTCATTTGTTCACCAAATCCTGGCATCATACGCTCGCATACATTCCTTGTTGCTTCAGGAGTAACATCTCGAATAGCGGGGCCTGTCCCGCCGGTGGTCACTACAACATGACAGCCCGTAACATCAGCAAGTTCAATCAGCGTCTCTTCGATGATGTCTTGTTGGTCTGGTATGCATCTGTAATGAACTTCAACAGGTGATGCGACAGCTTCCTCCAAAAAGCCAAGGATAGCAGGTCCTCCTTCGTCTTCATACTCCTTAGAATGTGCACGGTCGGAAGCAACCAATATCCCGATTTTAGCCCGTTCTCCAACGTGTCCGTTGTGGCCATCGAGCGATGTTGTTGAATCCATATTATCCAACCTAGTTTGATCCATACTTTTCCTTGATGTCATTGTGGAAGTTATCCAGCAATGTATCTTCAAACAATTCAGTTTGTCGGCGGTTCTTCGTTGAGCGGATGTGGAGAATTGCGGCTAGAATGAAAACAATAATGATGATTGGAATAACAGCCTCAAGTTTGTACTTGTGCATAATCCTAACAATACCTTCTGCAGTATATGCCCATGTAATTGAGGCAATAAAGCCACCAACCATCGTAGCCATGAGAACACGCATGAATTTCATCCTTGAAAGCAATCCAAGCATCGCTCCTACAAGAACTCCGGATGCCATGAATGGAATCCATACAAAGACAATCAGTCCCCAGAAGCCCCATTTGTTAATCATCTCACGCTTCTCGTTTGCAGTATATTCCACAGTTGAAAGGATGTCGCCGAGTAATTTCGTTTGAAGCATTCGCCCACCAAAACCATCTTGACGAGCAACAGCGGCAATACGCTCATCTTTGTCGCCTTTGGTTTCGACACGACCAGCTCCGGAGCGATCTGCTAAGGTCGAGACTTGGTTGCGAGCCTTTACAATTAATTCTTGAGAGGTAAGCAAATCCTTGTTTCTTTCAGAAATATACGAGCGAAGTTCATCCTCTACTTCAGACGCAAGCCGCTTGTAACGGAAATATGCAAATCGCGTTGTTGGTTTGAAAATAATCGAAACAAAGACAATACGATCATCGCTTGTAATGACGGCATTTTCAAGGTTCAATGTATTATCACGAACGAAGAACAAGTCCAATGAATCTCGAACTTCATCTTCAATTCGGGAGAGTGAGTGAAGTTCCTCAAAGAAGGAGGTGTAGTTTTCTGGAGACTCCTCGTCGTTTCGGTCGCCTACGCCGATACCAACACCTGAATCGAAATCTATCGCTTGGTTGGAGCCAATACTTCGTACTGTGAGTTGAACTGGTTTGAATACGTGGAAGAGAGCAAACTCTTCAAGAACTTCTCGAAGAATTTCATCACGTATTGTCTTGCTGTCACTGAGTGTATTTTCCGTATTCTTGTACGGAACCATGATATCGATCGATAAATCTCTTGGCTCAACTTTTGCGAGTTCATGATCGATTGAGATTCCCAAACGACGTTCACATTTTGAGA
>CAXAHE010000066.1:0-9081 GCA_963968475.1 uncultured Candidatus Poseidoniales archaeon
GACCACCAGGACCAAAGAAAGGTGGAGGACCACCAGGACCAAAGAAAGGTGGAGGGCCACCAGGACCAAAGAAAGGTGGAGGACCACCAGGACCAAAGAAGGGTGGAGGGCCACCCGGACCAAAGAAGGGCGGAGGACCACCAAAAGGAGGTCCTTCTGGACCTAAACGTGGCCCGCCTCGATGAAGGGCGTTTATATGAACCGTAATCTCAGTGAGTTCGGAGGAATTCATTTTTCTGGAAAACTACGACCATCACAAGTTGCAGCTGTATCAGTGATCGAACCTGAATTAGATTTAGAAGGTAAGCATTTACACATTGTTGCGCCTCCTGGATCCGGTAAAACTGTACTTGGATTGTATGTCTGGTCAGATTTGGTTCGTAAACCTACGCTGGTGTTATCACCGAATTCAGCAATCCAAGCTCAATGGGCTGCACGTACCTCTTTATTTGAGCTAGATGGAAAGGAGGATTTGATTAGTACCGATTCTAAAAATCCTGGCTTATTGACCTCCTTGACATATCAATCGATTACTATGCCAAAGAAGGGTGGAGAGGACTTAGACGAAAATGCTCTTCAACTATGGAATTTAACTCTCATCGAAAAAGGAGAAGCTGACACGAGTGAATCGGCTGAAGCCTGGATTCTGGATTTGAAAAACAAGAATCCAGATTACTATAACTCCCGTCTATCAGTCTATAGGAAAAAGGTTAGAGATGACTTAGCCAAACATGGCAATGCCATGTGGACTTTACATGACTCTTCGAGAGAGACACTTATGCGTCTAAAAGAGATTGGAATTGGACTGATTATTCTTGATGAATGCCACCATATGTTGCACCATTGGGGCAGAGTTCTTGCAGAAGTACGAGAATTCTTTGATGATCCAATCGTATTAGGATTGACAGCCACACCTCCAGAATATTCACAAATAGACGAAGAAGATGCGAAACGGTATCAAGAATTCTTTGGTGAAATCGACTACGAAGTGCCTGTGCCAGCTCTTGTACGAGATTCTAACCTTGCACCTTACCAAGACCTGTGCTACTTCGTCCGCCCTGCGAATAATGAATTGAAGTATATTTCAACGGTTGATGATGAATTCGATCAACTCCTGTCCGAAGTTCAAAGCCCAACTGAAGACAAAAAAAGAGTACCTGAACTCAAACGGTGGATATACGAGGTTCTCGATAAGCGGATTTTACCAGGAGGGAAAAGCGTAACGTGGCAAAAATTCCATACCAAGAACCCCGACTTTGCAGACGCTGCACGAATTTATTTAACGAAAAGCCGCATGAAATTACCACAAGGGGTACCCAGTCCTCCTGAAGATTTACTGAATTCAGGCCTCAACAAGCTCTCATACTTACGTCCGGTTCTAGATCGGTACGTTCGTCATGGACTTCGTCGTTCTGAATCCACGAAGGATCATCAAAGGGGAGAAGACCTCACAAAACGGTTGAGGCTCTTGGGGATTCAAATTACTGAGACTGGTTCAAGGCCATGTGCTTCTCCAGTTGGACGTATCATGGCCTATGCATCTTCTAAGGTCAAGGCAATTTCGGAGATTATTACCACAGAAATGCAATCCTTGGGACCAGATATTCGTGCTGTAGTCATCACAGATTTTGAGAAAACCTCGGCAACAACTCTTGTGGAAGGAGTTCTCGATGAAGAAGCAGGTGGTGCTGTTGCGGCATTTAGAGCACTAGTTGCTTGTTCATCAGGGGATATTCTCGATCCTATTTTGATGACTGGAAGTACAGTTCTTGTTGATGATGATTTGGCGGAACGATTCCTTGAAGCAGCTCGTGCATGGATTAGTGAGAGGAACCTGAAAATCGTTCTTACTGACAATCAAAAAGATTCGTATCATGAGATTGTAGGAAAAGGAAAGGATTGGATACCTCGTTACTATTCAATGATGATAACCGAGTTCTTCCAAAACGGTTTGACAAAATGTCTTATCGGAACGCGGGGACTACTCGGAGAAGGTTGGGATGCATCGAAAATCAACGTACTCATTGATCTAACAACCGTTACGACCAGCATGAGCATTAACCAACTTAGGGGACGGTCAATTCGTTTGGATAAGGAATGGCCAGAGAAGGTTGCAAATAATTGGGACATCGTTTGCCTAGCAGAAGAATTCACAAATGGTTTCGCTGATTATAATCGATTCAAGAAGAAACACAAGCAATTGTACGGCGTCTGTGACGACGGTGCAATCGAGAAAGGTGTGGGACACGTACATGCTGCCTTTACTGAAGCTCAGCCCGAAGGTATTAGCGAAGGGATGGCGATATTCAATGAGGAGATGCTTAGAAGATCTCGAAACAGAGTTCGAAGTCGTGAGCTATGGGGCATCGGACAGCCATTCTCTGCATTGCCAACACAGGCAGTTGAAGCAAAGTGTGCTACAGGATTTGCAGGCGGATTCAAATTCGGAGTTAAGAAAGACAGCCCTTGGACTGATGAATCTTTGATTCAAGCAATTGCACATGCTATCTCAAACAGCCTCATCCATACAGGCCACATCTCGGCTAATTGTCGAACTTCGGGGGGAGACAGAGGAGGAGGATGGCTTCGAGTGCATCTAAACAACAGCACAGAAGAGGAAGCCGGCATATTCACTGAGGCATTGGAAGAGGTGCTTGGAAGACTCGAGAAGCCACGTTATGTCATTTCAAGATCTTCGCGTTTCTTTGAAGAAACTTGGCTAACAAAACTTCTTCCTGAAGTATTAGCGAAGTACATGAGGCCAGTAAAAAGTCAACTTGTAATGTATCACTCAGTCCCTAAAATCCTAGCAGGCAAGGTTGAACATGCAGAGGTTTTCCTCAAATATTGGAACGAATTTGTTAGCCCCGCAGAAATATTTTACGCCCATAGTAAGGAAGGAAAACAGCGATTAGAGCATATTCGACAGTTAGGGCGGACACCAAAGAACTCACTGCACAGAAAGGAAATCTTCCTATGAGCAGCTAGGACAAGTGAGGCCACTTCCCTTACATGACTCACAAAATCGTTCTCTACACTTATAGCATCGAAAATCAAAGGCAGATACAGATTTTGAACAGTTAGGATCTGCACATATTTCATCAGACTTTGCTTCATTTTTTGCTACTCCGTCTGAGATATTATTCCAAAAACTAGAGTCAACTGATTGTGATGAAACCTGTTCAGTGTCTTGATTACTCAGCCCCAAGGTTGACATAACAAACTGATTGTTGAAAAAGGGCTTTGCGGCCTTTTCCCCAACGTTGAATAAACTCGAATAAGCTTTGACTGCTTCGTCTACTGTAGTTACTCTCACTCCACTTGAGTTTATTTTTGCAATTATTGAGTTGTAATGGTAATTTCTATAGTCCATTACAGTTCGATTATGAGATACGCCCGTGCTGGTTCCTGGCATTTGATTGGCCGGTGTCACTTGCATAATTCCGTTCACTACAAGTATTTGTGCAATGAGTGCAAAACCAACAAAAATTGCTAATACAAGCCATAATCCTGGGTTGACAGGATCACGGAAGGTTTGAACCATTAATCCTAAAAATACGCCACCTAGTACTTTGGTAGAATTGTAATTCTTTCCGGCCATGTCATCACGTAAATGTGGCTAGGCGCTGTCCCCGAGCGCCGTCGCCGATTGTTTCTTGAACTCGCGTAGCGAAATGTCACAGTCCTAAGACTCCATTGGGGACAGTTCTATTCAGCGATAATCAGTCTATAAATAATCAGTCGCGAACAACCATTCTGATGGTTGGTTCACTATTTCCTGCGAGTTTCTCAAATTGAGAACTCTCAATCGGGATACCAAGTTTCGTCAGCAATGTGAGATGTGCTTTTGAATAGATTGATTTAGAATTATCATTGTTAATGATGGAAATGAACTGTGGCTCATTGTGCCATATACCATCATCATCCATTACTCCAGATATTCGAACCCAATAATGCTCTCTTTGTTTTAGATTCTCTGATAATTTCTCCATGCCTAGATCGTTTAGAATTTTTACTACCTTTGCCCGAGTGATGGATTCAGGGCAAATGAACAGAATTCTTTTGCCATCTGAAAAAAGAGCACTATAGCCTAGATTCTCCCTCTCAATTAAAGTGTTCAATCGTTCAAAGCATTCCGTATCAGTACCCCATGAGTAAGGCGTCCAAAAGAGCAGTGCACTTCTATCCTTAGTCCCAGGTAAGTGATTACTGACCTCCATCATGTAGGAATGCTCCTTCTCAATAACATCTTCTCGTTTTTCTTTAATTGGCGTTTTGACAATCGCTTTCGCTATCTTTGGGATAATAACGGCATGACCTATCCTAGGTATTTGTTCTAGGAGTTGAGTTAGGGACATATCGAATTGAGTATCATCTATGCTTGTGCACTGAAAACCAGTTTTCCCATGAATGGAACCCGGTAACCGAATGATTCTACGCGTGTCTGCTGTAATTCGTTCATCGACTTCAAAGCCTTGCTCTAGGACTCGTAAAAGTAAGTCCTTTCGTTCTTGGCGCACCGTTTCCTCTCGTTGTTTGAGATCAGGAATACCGAACTTCTCACGGTCTGTGTCTTTGTAAATGAGATGAAATCCTTTGCTTCCAGAGAATGTAGCATGAACAAATTCAACGGATTCATTCTCGATCATAAATGCATGAAGGCCCTTTGCCACTTTTTTGGCCTTTTCCAAATTTTTCAGACTCAATGGAGCCACATCAATATCAAACACAATGAGATGATCAATAAGGACAGGGTAAGACACTCCGGTATCTCGCAAGCGAGGCAAGTCTATTGGATTCAACCATGATGATGTTGAGACATACAAATCACTTGGGAAGTTCTTCCCAATGGCTTTCATTAATGTTTCATGATTCCGTATTCGTCTCTTGGAAGTCACCCATCGGCCTTCGAAGGTTCTCCATCGGAACTGATGTTGACTTGGCTTTGAGAGCCAATCGAGATGTATCTTATTCGACTTGTAATGCGCAATGATTTGCTCATTCCAAGTTAAGTCCATGGGAACCCTCAGCGTAGGCCTGCTGCTTTGAGAGATTCGAGTAAGACTGCTCCGAGTTCTGATGGATCACGGGCGCATGCGATTCCTGCAGCTTCAAATGCTTCGAATTTCTCTTCCGCAGTTCCTTTTCCGCCTGAAATAATTGCTCCAGCGTGTCCCATTCGCTTGCCGGGTGGTGCTGTTGCACCAGCCACGAAACCAACGATTGGCTTTGTGACATTCTCTTTTGCCCAAGCAGCTGCCTCTTGTTCTGCATTTCCACCGATTTCACCAATCATAACGATGGCTTCGGTTTGAGAATCTGCTTCGAATGCTGCAAGGCATTCAATGAAACCTGTTCCATTGACAGGGTCTCCACCAATACCAACACAGGTAGATTGGCCTTCATCAATGCTCATTGTTTGAGCAACTGCTTCGTAGGTTAATGTCCCTGATTTGGAGACGATTCCGATTCGACCTTTTGCATGGATATGTCCTGGCATGATTCCAATTTTTGCACCGCCACCATCTCCTGGAGTAATAATTCCAGGACAGTTTGGACCAATGAGGCGAACACCCGGTCGGTTGTCAACAAACGCTACAGCCTTGACCATATCGAGAGTTGGTATTCCTTCAGTAATGCAAACCACAACACCTTCGCCTTTGATTTGATCAAATGCATCAGCAGCTTCCATTATGGCTTCTGCAGCAAATGGAGGCGGTACGTAGATGACTGTAGCATCGGCATCCGTTGTTTCAATGGCCTCAAACATTGAGTTCCAGACAGGATATGCATTCCCTTGCAAATCGACGGTTTGTCCACCTTTTCCGGGTGTACATCCGCCAACGATGTTCGTACCATATTCAACCATCTTGTCAGCATGGAACATTCCTTGCTTTCCTGTTATTCCTTGTACGAGTACCTTTGCGTCTTCTTCAATCCAAATAGCCATCAAACTTCACCTCCAATGAGTTCTACAATCTTTTGAGCACCTTCAGCAAGGTCATCAGCAGGATGTATATTGAGAGTTGAGGCGGCAAGAATTGCCTTTCCTTCATCGACGTTTGTTCCAGCAAGCCGGACAACAAGGGGAACAGTTAGTCCAAGAGATTCAGTCGCAGCAATAACACCACGAGCAATGATGTCGCAACGCATAATTCCACCAAAGATATTCACGAGAACACCTTTGACATTTGGATCCTCAAGGATGATTGAAAAGGCTGTTTTAACTTGCTCTTCGTTTGCTCCGCCACCAACATCAAGGAAATTTGCAGGCTCACCTCCGTAGAGTTTGATGACGTCCATTGTTGCCATAGCCAGTCCTGCTCCATTGACCAAACATCCGATGTTTCCATCGAGTTTGACGTAGGAAAGACCGGTTTCTTTAGCACGGATTTCAACATCCTCTTCTTCTGAAAGGTCTCGTATATCGTCCCACTGCTTGTGTCTGAATTCAGCGTTTTCATCGAAACTGACCTTTGCATCCAAAGCAATCATTTCGTCATCTGAAGAACGGACAAGTGGATTAATCTCAACCATTGCACAATCTTCCTTGAGGAATAGTGAATACAATGCCTTCATCATCTTTCCAAATGATTTGTGAGCAACACCTTGCAATCCAAGAGCAAGACCAAGATCTCTAATTTGATAGCCAAGTAAGCCTGCATTTGGATCAATGTTTAGCTTGTGGAGAAGTTCAGGGGTTTCCTCTGCAACCTCTTCAATATCCATTCCGCCTTCAGTTGAGGCCATGACGAGAACTGATTTTTGTTCACGATCTACGAGTAGCGCAAGATAGTATTCGTGCGCAATATCGCAACCAGACTCAACGTACAAATGATTTACAATTTTACCTTCTTCACCTGTTTGTTTCGTGACCAATATATTGCCAAGAATATTTTCTGAATACGTCTCAACATCTTCTTTTGAGAAAGCGATCTTAACTCCGCCTTCCATTACCAAATCTCTGCTTCCTGGAGAGTAAAGGTTGCCTTTGCCTCTCCCCCCTGCATGGATTTGAGATTTTACGGCAACAACTTTGGATTGAAGATGATCATATGCGTCGAGTGCTTCTGATACGGACGTACAGTGAACGCCTTCAACGACTTTTACGCCATGTTGCTTGAACAATGCTTTTCCTTGATATTCGTGGATATTCATACTATCACTGATACCTGCGAATGGAAGAACGTCTTTGAACTGTGCGGAAAGGTTTCCTTGTAATTACATGGGCAAAAGGGTACAACTTCAAATGGCAAAACATTACCCCAAATCCATGCAAGTCGTGGTTTTAGCAGGAGGTTTTGGAACTCGGCTACGTCCGTGGACCTATGGCATTCCAAAACCAATCCTTCCAATGTTGGACAAAACGTTGCTCGAACACGTCGTAGAAGTCATGCCAAGCGACAAAGTCGACGAAGTCATAGTAGCTGGTGGATACAAAATTGACATGATTGAACAATATTTCAAAGATAACGAAGTTCCTTTCGACGTACGAATCGTAACGGAGAGCGAACCGTTGGGTACAGGAGGTGCTCTTGGAAATTGTCGAGATATCATTTCAGGAACCTTCGCTTGCCTAAATGGGGACATCATCTCATCCCTCAATATGCAAAAAGGAATCGACCTGCAACAAACAAATGGAGGCGTTGGAACACTTGCTCTATGGGAAGTTGAAGATCCAACGCGGTTTGGAATCGTTGGAATTGATGACCATAATCGGATTACTCAATTCAAAGAGAAACCGAAACCTGAGGAAGTGTTTTCCAACTTGATTAATGCAGGATCCTATCTTTTCGAAGAAGATATTTTTTCATATATCCCAAAAGGTAAGTGTTCTCTCGAACGAGAGGTATTTCCAGTGTTAGCTGAAGAAAAAGAATTGAATGGTTATGCATTTGAAGGTCATTTTATTGATGCGGGGACGCCTGAAAGTTGGTCTGCTGGAGTCCAGGCATGTATTGCAAACCAGCGATGGAAATCTGGTACGAGGAAAGGAACGAATTGGCATGCTGATTCATCTGTCCATATAGGAGAATCGTGTGATGTAGAGCATACCATGCTCGCAAAGAAAACCCAAATCAATGATTCAGTTTTATCGAGATGTAGTTTACTCGAGGGCGTCAAGATTGAAGAAAAATCAATACTAAACAATACAATGGTTGGAAGAGATTCGACCATAGGAAAGAATTGTCATCTAAACAATGTTGTGGTTGACCACAATTCAGTGATACCCGATGGGACTGTTCTTCATGATGGACAATGGCCAATAAAATGAGCCATGTGTGGAAGGACTCAAGAAGAACAATACACACGCACTACTATGCAGCCACTAATTGTTGTCAATTTCAAGACATACGCATCTGCGTTAGGGCTGAATGCTGTGAACTTAGCAACGGCCATGGAGAGGGCTACGCAAGACCACGTTCGCATGGTTGCAGTTGTTTCTGCGTTTGATCTCAGTTCAGTTGTAAAAGCAGCGCCCTCCCTCGAAGTATGGACCCAACATTTAGACCCCGTTGGGTTTGGCTCCTATACGGGCTGGTTGCAACCGGATAACGCTATAGAACATGGTGCAAAGGGGACTATTATCAATCATGCTGAACATAAATCTGAACATTCCAGAATCGAAAAACTGATTCAAACACTTCCAGAGAATTTCCCAGTCTGTGCCTGTGCGATTGATGTAAATGAAGCACAGTCTCTTGCAAAGATGAACCCGACATTCATTGCAGTAGAGCCTCCGGAACTTATTGGCGGAGACATCTCTGTTACATCCGCTGATCCAGCGATTGTCCGAGATACTGTAAAGGCTGTTCAAGACATTAATCCGAATGTCCGCGTCCTATGTGGAGCGGGTGTGAAAGATGGAAATGATGTACGAACTGCGGTAGAACTAGGTGCGCATGGTGTGCTTTTGGCATCAGGTGTTACAAAAGCGGCAGATGTTGACATGGTACTGAAAGACCTTGTCAATGGATTGAAGTGAAGTTAGAAGGTTTTCAGATGGCCCGTCAATACAAGAAAGCAAAGGGAGTTAGAATTGCTCTTGAATTATCGAATCGTCGAAGAAAGGTCATAGAG
>CAXAHE010000067.1:0-8991 GCA_963968475.1 uncultured Candidatus Poseidoniales archaeon
GATCGAGCCCATAGGCTATTTCCCAACCATCCGGCATTCCATCGCTGTCAGAATCATTTGCTCCAGGATCAATTAATTCGAGATTAGCAAATCGCCCAGGTGCTGCACCTGCGAGAACGTATGTCTCACCGTTCTTTTCTAATGTCGCAAGAGAAGCAAGTTCACCAGGAAGTTGAGATTGTGACTGCAGACCATACACATCAAGATGATTTCCTGCTAACACCCACAATCCAGCAGATGAACCCACGATGATTTCATCACCAGTTGGCAAAATCGAATGGATATTATTAGTTTTCGAGAGTTCATCAGCATCGCCTCCAGGATGTTCGAGCAATCCCCCATAGGTCATATCATTGATTTCTAAATTTAATCGATGCAGCCCAGAAGGAGTACCAATCCAAAGAACTGTTGGATTCTCTTCATTCGGTCCATCGAGATACAATGCCTGTACTTCGGCAGGGTTACCACTTGCTCCAAGATTCAAGGTCCGCAGATCATCAATACGATTTGAAATTAAAGAGGGATTGGGGTCGAAAAAGAAGCGCCATGTAGGCGTAGCATCATCCCTGCCGGTGGCGGATTCAAGCGTCATAAGGCCACGTTGAGTTCCAACATAGAGGACGAGCCCTCCCCCGGGAACACTTCCGTGAGTGACCTCAGTCACTGTAACTTGCGATTCAGAGAGTGTTGCTTTGAGATTCACGCCCAATTCAAAGGTTTGAGAAATCAAGCCACCTGTTGTCACTTCGTATACTGCGCCATCGCCGCCTGCGCCTAGAGCAATAATCTGCTGTGATGAGCCATCAATCGCAAGTTGTGTTAAGGCAAAAAGAGGGACTGAATCACTGGAGGACCAAGAGTCAACAGGTTCCAAAAATCCATCGACTTGGATAGCTGCAACATGCATTCCATGCGATGTTGCTATCGCTACTGAATGAGGTTCGTTATCAGATTCAACGAAGATTGCCTCATATCCAGTGAAACCTTGTGGGAACCAATAATCCTGAGTTGTTCCAAGAGTATAATCCAGAACTGTCATCCCGTAACGAGTAAGAACGTACGCAATGGAATCCTCTACGAGAATGCTACGAACATCATGGTGCATGACGGCCATGCTGTCTCCGACAGCATTGAACGTGAGTGGATAATTGTAGAAGGAAGAGTCGTTCAAACCTATCTGAATTTCTTTCAGCCCAGACATGACCGTATTGCCTTCGTCATTGTGGATGTAAAACTCTTCAAGGTTCGAGAGAGATTCCCCAAGTGCCAAAGCCGTTTCAGTACGACTTACATCAACCGAAACAACACCATCTCTGTTCACATCCCATCCATCAGCATCGATGTCGAGAAGAGCATTGGAGCGATTCAATGGATTCAATCCAAAGTGTACTTCCCATCCATCGGGCATTCCATCACCAAAGGATGGATAGAGGGGTCGAATAGAAAACCCATCCCAGCTGTATCTGTCTGAGTCTTCGAGAAGTGGGTCTGTACCAAGCCAAAGATCTTCACCAACTACTGATGTTGCGTTTGTGGTACAAGCAGGTAGTAAATTCTGGAATGATGCATTTTCACCGGTGTTGATGAACGGCCATTGAGTAATCACTGAGCCTTGAGGAAGGGTTGCAGCACACCAAAGACCATCAAGTTCAGTTGTGAAATTGCTTGGCGAACCAAAACGGTATTCTTCGGGAGAGGTATACTGTTCTGCTACTGAAATAAATCCATCTCGATTAACGTCAAATCCATCTTCATCAGGATCATCGGTCATGTCACTGTTGTTCAATGGATCAAAATACGGGCAAATGTACCTGAGGGTTACGACATCAAATCCACCCGCACGAGCACACATGGCTGCTTCGAATCCATCAGGCATACCGTCACCATCTGTATCAGACAAACGTGGGTCAAGATACAATCGATCTCCGTTTTCATCCAACAAGCCAGTCAGTCCTCTTGAAAAACCCGGGTCGTTGCAATATGCAGGATATGGCCAACAGTACTCTTCGGTATTGTTCAAGCCATCCCGGTCTGTGTCATAATTTGCATCAGAGGCATCATCTTTATCCATACCTTCCATCGAAACAAACCTCCCATCTACCGCACTAAAGTTCACCCATTCCTCGAAAATATTCTCATGCACATCCGGAATTCCATCGCCGTCTGTGTCTGTAGTGGGCGGCTTTTGACCGGTGGTGTCATCAGGATATACATTGGAAACTGGAGAAATCGTAGGAAACTGAGACATGAAGAGGAGCCCTGCGATTACTGCGAGAGTAGAGAGTAAGGTTGTCTGACTTCGTCGCAAAAAAACACCTAAGCGACTAACGCCGCAATATCTGTCCTCTTCTCCATGCTTATATGAATGATGGAGCGTTGTTCATACAGTGAGGCGATTTCACATGCGTAAAAAACAGTACTTTTGAACAAAATCAAGCGGTGTATTCAATATCCGTCTGTGACCGCATGAAGTTGATTGGGATGGGGCTATCGATTACGCATCTTGGAACTGGAAGTCGTGGTAATGCCACACTTCTCAGTACTGAATCATCCCATATTCTTGTAGATCAAGGATTTAGTGGAGTGCAATTAGAAAAACGCTTGAGTCTTTTAGACGTCAGTCCAAATGATTTGGAAGCGATTGTCATTACTCATCATCATGGGGATCACGGAGGTGGCGCACTCATTGCTCAGAAACGATGGGGTATTCCAGTTTACGCGAATCATCGTACATCCGGAGAATTAGGATTGCTCCCAGAATTCACACACCATTTTGAATCCCTTGATGTGCTTCAATTTTCTCAAGGCACATCATTACTACCAGTCCCAGTACCTCATTCAGGAGCAGATAATGTAGCATTTGTTGCTAGCCACGGAGGCGAAAGAACTGCCATCATCACCGATCTTGGGTCTTGGACTGACGAACTGGTCCACCATGTCCACGGGTGCCAACACATTGCAGTGGAAGCGAACTACGATTCTAACAGGTTGCTCAATGGGCCTTATCCTCGTTCCTTGAAGGACAGAATCTCAGGCAGAGGCGGGCACTTGTCAAATGCACAAACAGGTGAATTCTTGAAGCAGGTCTGTACCGACCAGACAAGAAGCATTACTCTGACACACCTTTCTGAAATGAACAATGCTCCTCATTTAGCAGAATCGACTGTTCTTTTTGAAATCGATGAAGTGTTTGAAGGAGACATAAATATCTCTGCACAAGATGGCCCTCATTTTTCACATTTCATTGGTCGTCGAGACGGAGATGGTTTTGCTACCAACGCAATCCAAAGAATAGCGAGAGAATTGCTCTGAATCATTAAACCGCAGGTCAATCCCTAAATGCATGCCAGATACTCAGGTGACAAGAGGGGGGACTACTGTGCAGCGACGAAAGCGGATTGATGAAGAAAAAGCCGTGAGTGAAATCCTCGGCGTCATCATGATGTTGGCCATGGTTGTTAGCATCATGGGAGGTGTTTTCGTTTTCCTAAACCCATACCTAGTCGCCTTCCATGACAACACCAACTGGAACAGTGCGAATAATATTGCAGACCGTATCGAAGACCGACTTGATGTTGTTGGAGACGCTCCCAATGGCACAGGAACTCGGCAAGCACTCTCATTACAAGCATCTTCAATAAATCCAGTTCAACTTGTCGAGGAATGGGTTCTTTCTGCAGATTTAACACCGTATGAGGTGGTTCAAGTCGAGGAAATCAATAGCAGTTCTCTACGTTTCCTTTCCGTAAATGAGTCCATAACATCCGTCGTCATTACAAATCCTACAACTTCTGTTTCGATTGATGTTGAATCTTCATACGAATATTCTGTCGTGGATCATAATCTGACAAGCGAGACATACCTTATCGTTGACATGTATGACGAAGGAGGCATACATGTCCATCGCTGGGCTCGTTTCGTCTTATCTGGCCTAAGTATTAGCACCAATATTGATGGTGGGCTCAATCAAATTGTATTAATTAATGATGCTCGAATATCAAAGGATCCAAGCACTTCATGGGAGATCGAAAAAGCACCTCGCCTTAGGCTTGATACCCTCGTAGATGGAACCACACGACTTTCTCTTGTCCTCACAGATGTTCAACTCAGTGAATCGCTAGGCAATGGGCCAAATGTTGGCTTCAAGGTAGAATCATTGGGTCCAATACAACTCTTCACTGGTGAAGCTTACAATCTGCGAGTGATGGTTAAGAATACCTTGCATTCAATTGTCGACCCCCAATATCATGAAATTTGGCTCACAGATTACACACTTAACAGAGCATCAGGTACGCTTGATGAATTCATTGGAATCTCACCTTATCAAAGAGCGAGTGGAATCGATGGATTTACTGTAGAAACTCAGGACTTAGCCCTCTCATTAGAAATTGATGTTCGTCGAATGGTGGTAAACCAATGAATGAACTTCAGCGCAATGAAGAAGCGGTCTCTGCTGCAATCGCCACTGTTCTGCTCTTCGGAGGAGTCCTTTCAATCATCAGCATCATGATGGTTACGATGATACCTGTCATAGAAGAGTTGGAAGGTAGTGTCGAACGTCATGACATGGCAGCCCAAATGACACAATTCAATCAACAGACCACGAACCTAGCAGAGCAGGGTATGCCTGGAGACATGGTAACCCAAGAATTTGTTCCAGTTGATGGATCTCTCGAATGGGACGCAATACGCAGTGGAATGTGGTATTCATCAACTTGGGAGGAAGATCACTCCTTTCGAATCCGAGATGTGATTGACTTTGATGATGAACTTCAATTGCGTCATTCAGAGTCTACGACCACTTCAGTCTGTTTCTCAGACATGCGCCTCGGACCTGACCGGCCATTCCACTACACGGCACCAACATGGGCAAATTCTGTGATACTCACAACCAAACCTGGGCTTAGTTTCCCTCTAGGCCCTATAGAGATTAATTTACTTCAAAGTCAAGTTCTTATCGAGACGGCTAAATTATTTGTTGACGATATAACTCAATGGGATCTTAATGGCGAGGACTACAAAATTGAATCAACTCAGGAACTTGAAGTGTATTGGATGAGGAATGGGACTGGTTCATCTGAAATCCAAGCCAGTGATGCAAGTGCTAACGGTAAAGGTCGCTCTTGGGCTCTTCCGCTGCCCCAAGGAACTGTGGAATTGAATATTGTTTCTGATGATCTCATTATGATAAACGGAAATGGTAAATTCGGTTCATTCACAGAAGTTGCAGTACCATCTGAGTTACTCAATGTCGAAACATCATGGTCGAAATCTTTGACACTGGATAGCGCTCAAGTCCTTCACCTCACCACAACGGCAGATGCTCAATTGATGCTTTCCTTAGATACTTTAGACGGAGCAACTGCTTGGAAGAGTAACACAGGTACGCTCCACGGAACCTCATTCATACCGCCGTCGCAACAGGGTTACGTTGTTCTTACGAATCCAAATGCTGTATCTGCAACTGCGACATGGAGAGGGAACGGCATCACGCTCGCAGCGATGAGTTCCGACCGAGTCCAATGGCCTCCTTCGGGGATAACAGGAGCAGCAACAATAAGTTCTGATATCCCTATTGGAGTCCAGTGGCAAAGTGGTTCTGAAGCAAATGGAGTATTCCAAATTGGAGCGGTTGACACCGGCATGGAGTCTGGGAGACAATTCCACACTCGTTCCACTCATCCACTCGACCTTGAACTGCGAGCAAATGGACAGCAGACGCTCTTTAACGCCTCTAACCTCATTTCTAATAATACCGTTCTGAATCAAGGAAACTCGATTGTAATGTCTCTTGAAAATGAAGATGTATTTCTTAATACAACAGAAGGATATGGAATGTATGCTACGGCTATGAATGGTACAATCGGCCTCATGCAAGCCATGAACGATGGTGAAAGAAGGTGTGTTGATGTTAGCGTAACCGCATCAGGTTGGGTTGATTTGAAGATGCCATGGGAAAGCATGGGTGGTAGAAGTATCATCGATATGCAAACAGCATGGCATACAGGCGCCTACCCCGCAAGTGTACATATGCAAATGTATGGAATGGTTGTTGAAGAGCCATATACTCCAATTGGCAGTGCTTGGATTATGCAGATTTCTCGTTTCACCTATGCATTTGACTCATCAGTCACTGGAATGGAAGTAGCAATGACCGGAGGAGCGGTCGTTACAAATCATCCAGAATTCAATCCGACTGTGATTGTATCTCCCTCTGATCGTGGAGGCCCAGGCCCTCGATTTGCCGCTACAATCCCATCCCTGCACCCGACATCAGACTCATCTGTTGGAGGTGGAATATTATCGATGGAAGTAACGCTCTCTAAGAGAACGAGTCTTGCAAGCGATATTGCGTACGAAGTCCGACGAGGATGGGCTGAACCCTACGGCGAAGCAATTGCTTTAGCCTCAACAGATGGACTTGAATCAAGTCTTGATTGGACCATATACCCTGGTCGACTGGACTTGCTCACCGATTATGTAGGCTGGGTCCCTGACCCTGGATACGGTACTTCAGAAGCAATCTGGCATACAGCAGGAGAACCGATCCAATTTTCATTACAGATATCTTCGCTGGATGCATATGTTTCAGAGGTGATTGCTTGAGACAATCACAGATTCAACGTAGAACTGACGCTGCAGCAACAGAACTTGGCTATGTCTTCACCTTTTTACTCGGAGTCTTGCTCCTTACCATGTTCAGTCTTTGGATTTATGATATCGAAACAGCAACTCGTGAGCGGTGGAATGAGGAAGCAATCGATGCGAATATGAATGATTTAGCTGCTGCAATTGAACGTACAGATGCTGCAAGTCGTATTGACAACACATCGTATGCAGAGAGAGTCTACTGGAGAGCAACTGAAGCAGATGAATCGCAATTTACCCTCGAATTAACGGATACAGAGTTGATTTTGTATGATGGTGGAGGAGAACTTGACACGGAACGATCGCTCTCAGGGACAGGAGGAGCACCACATACTGGAATTATCGAACTTGCTGGTGTAGAATACATTTGGGTGGTTCACTATGAAGGTGAAATCACATTGAAACTTGATCGGCCAATGTTCTAACGGCCCATGACTGCAGCATGAACTTGAGCTTGTACTTCTCGCATTCGAGTTCTTGCTCCCAATTCTCGGAACACAGCAAGTGCTCGTTGTAGATATTCCATTCTTCGTTGCCGATCTGGAGCTACGCCTCCAAGTTTGGAGAGTAGCTCACCTATTTGCATTCTCAAGTCATTAGCTTCAGCAATGATGAGCGCTTCACGGTATCGCTCTAAAGCATCTTCACTCCGTCCACTATCCTCCAGAACTTCTCCAAGCAGTATTGTGATTTCAACCAGAGAAACAGGATCTCCAGCGTCAGACATTACGTTCAATGATTCCGAATAATGATGCAAAGATGTTTCTGAATCGTTCATTTTTGCATGATACCTGCCTAGCAATGCTTGAGCTCGAGCGTGAAGAAGAAGATCCTCGCCCTCGTCCGTTCGCTCAAAAGCTTCGAATGCATGTTTTCTTGCGCGGTCTACTTCACCAAGGTCAAGCAGTGCTCTGCCGAGAATAATCTGAGAACTGAGTAAGGATTCATCATTAGAAAGGATGGCTTCAACTTCTGAATATGCTGCCAAAGCTTTGGCTTTGTCATTCTTTCTCCGATACAAATAGCCCATGTTATTGTAAGACCTTGCTGCACCTTTTGAATCGCCAAGTTTAACCTGAACTTCGAGTGCTTGCTTGTGAGATTCAAGAGCTGAATCAGTCTTTCCTTGTTTCATTGCAATGTCTGCTTGAGAACCTAGAATTTCAGAAAAGATAACCTCAGAGCCTGCCGACTGCGAGGCAGAACTTGCATGTTCAAAAATTGCAGAAGCCTGTTCAAATCGGCCAAGCATGAGTAAAATATCTCCTTGAAGTTGAAGCATAGGAGCAAGTGTCTTTGGTTTGAGCCCATCGGTATTAACATCCTCAATAAGGTTCAGAAGTTCAAGATGCCCTTGTGTAACAATGTCGCGACCGAACTCTACGATCTTGGAGATTGCTTCTTGTTGATGATCGGATGCAAGTTCATGGTAAATCTGTTCCAATGTAGCTTCCGAACTTTTTGCTTGCTTCGCATAATACGCTGCACAACTATTGTGAACTTCCTTTTTGGTTGGTTCATCAAGACTTTGTAGCAAAAATTCACGAATCAAGTCGTGCACGTCGAATACATCTGTGTCAACTTGTCTGGCTAAACCTTGTTCAACCAGACTGTCCAATTCATCAACATCGAGTTCATGCGCGAGTAATGCATCAAGCGTTACTGATTCCCTGAAGATAGAGAGGACAGTAAGTACTCGCTTTTGTTCAGCAGTAAGTTTTGAGAAAATTTCCTTTGTCACATAGTGTTCGAGTGTGTCGTGGAATGCACCGGCCGAAGCACCTCTGTTAATTAATTCCAGAACCAATGGATGGCCTCGGGATAAACCGTGAATGTGAAGCCATTGTTCAGTTGAAAGGTCGTCAAATCCTGAGAGAATGTGACGTGCTGAATCAGAATCAAGACCATCGAGTGGTAAAACGAGACTCGTAATTCTACCTTCAGCATCTTTTGTAGGAACGACTGGCTTAAATGATCGTGAGAAAATAACCAACCCTATTGATTCTTCACTTCCCAACAAACCGAGTGTCATCGATTGAATTGTTTGGAATAGGATTGGATCTGATACTTTGTGGAAATCATCGATGACGATGAGAGTGAGCGTGTTTTCCAAGGAATCAACTAAAATTCGTGCTGCATCATCAGGCTTAGGCACTGGCGTTGCAGCAAGGTAATCCGAGAATGATGAATCGCCTATGTTGAGTAGCCAATCAGCAATTGCTTCAAACATTGCACGAGAACCTTCCCAATCTTGGCATCGATGATACAAAAGATTCCTACGGTGCATAAATCGTTCAATCAATTTCGCAGCAATATTTGTCTTTCCAATACCTTCAATACCAA
>CAXAHE010000068.1:0-8945 GCA_963968475.1 uncultured Candidatus Poseidoniales archaeon
AGGTGGAGGGAGTGAGGAGTAAGCCCCTTTTTGTTACCTTACGGCGATTGCATTCAACTTAGCATCCTACCTGTCCCTGTGCGTGCAGCATGAGCGGGACGATTTGGACTTGCTCCAGTGGGGTTGCTCGTTCCATCAACACTCAGGCAACCTCCGTCTTTCAACATCATTGTACACACCTGGTATCGTATCGTTTCTGTGGCATTGACCTGACCATTTCTGATCTTTCACTTCTGTGAACCACTTGCACTACGGAGAGGGGACTTTCCTCAGAGTCGAACTCTGTCAGCAATCCTCTCACTCCCTCCATGTGTCTGTGGAACCACTTCCATATGAATCCATCAGATTCACTGGTATGGATTCTGACCGACATCAGCAGATTGTGTTTGAGCACCATATGGGCCTTGTTGTGGGGTTTCTTGGCCCACTTGAGCCAAAGCAGGGAGTGACGTTTCAGCCTTCTGCATTCGTTGAGTGAATTTCTTTTGATTTACTGGGCGACGTTGCGGTTCAGAGCGCAATCCAAAGACAAGGAGTCCAACAAGAACAACACTCAGAACTGCGAGAATACCAAGCATCAATGGATTCACTTCGGATACTGTTCCAAGGAATCCTTCGCTCTCTGCTTCTTTGACTCTCAGGGTTGGTGTTTGAGCAGTCTCTCCACCCATGATTTGAACTTCGAGCCACATTGTTCCGGTTCGTGTTGGAACCCAGGTACTTTCGTAAACAACTGTTGAATCCGGTGCAACTTGCAGTAATCGAGCATCAACACGTGTACGTGCACCGTTTGATTCAACCAGTTCTAGAACGATTTGCACGCTTCCATCAGCGTTTCCATTATTGATGATGGTTGCAGTTATTGGAACTGAATCATCAACACGTACAGAACCGCTCTCCTTCAATCCAGGTTCACCCACGAATTCAAAGTCGGGCACGCGTTGTTCCAAATCCCATACATTGTATGGCGCATCTATATCGTTGAAATCTTCTGAGAAGGCATTTCCTGCCATATCAGATCCAGTGACCCAAATTCTCAGTTCAAGAGGTTCGGAACGTTCCTGTTCGGAAATAAGTTCATCGATGTCTATACTGGCAGAGATAGGGATCGCTTCACCGAAGGCACGTCCGCCGAGTAAAATCATCGGCTCTGAACCTTCGTACATCGATGCAACATTGAGTCCAAGGCCAGCTGGATGGATGGAATAATGAAGATTGAGTGAATCAGGGTTGAGTTGAGATAGTTCACGTACAGTAAGAGTCACATCAATGGATGACCAATCGGTTTCAGCAATCGTTAGGCTTTCTTCAGGCCGATTCAGTTCCGTGAGAATAGGAGCCGTATTATCGACGAAGATAGTGGTTAGCGGCCCATCTGTCAACCCTCGTAGAACTGCCCCGCTTGGCGGGTTATACATTGAAACAAAGAGACCATGTTCACCAGGCTGAGTTGGAACAGACCGTCGATAAGAGAAATTCCCATGTGAATCCACAACAGATTCTTCTCCATTAATTCGCATTAAGAGATCAAGGGATTGATCAATGGTACGCTGACTGCGGTACCAAATCATTTCACCATCAAAGGCCATTGTGGATTCTGGGGAAGCCCATGCACCGTAAGGTGAGACAATCGTGTCGTCAATTGAAAGTGAGGTTTGTGATGTATCAAGAGCTAATTCACCGCTGTAATGCCAAGATGCATCATACAAAGGAACCGTGATGAATTGTCCCAAGCGATCAGCAAGGTGGATGGAAGGAACTCGTAGGAGTGTTGGATCTGGATTGAAGCCCCATTCAATACTAAAGTTGACATTGAATGCCCCTTGTTCAGAAAAGACACCATCTCCTCCAAGAAGTTCACAGGACTCGACATCAACATACACATGGTTGCTGTAACATTGTTCTGTATTGGAATTCCAATAGATCATAGCAGAGTCGGTTGTCGTTGAACCGAGGTCTAATTCGATGTATTCGATATCTGTAATTCCATTTTTATCCCAGATTGGAATTTGTAAGAGATTTGCCTCACCTGGATGCAACCATCCATCTTCATGTTGACCCCAGTTAAGATCGAATTCAGTACCGAGAGACGGGGTTCCATCTGCACGCAGTTGAATATTGAAGAGAGGAGCGTAGATGTTTCCACTTTCGATCATGATGTTGCCTGCACCATCAGCGACGGACAACCATCCTTGCACATAATCACCTTCGGAAGCGGTCGATGTATCCATTGTAAGTTTAAACTCACCAGTGCTTGAAAGCATATCATCTGGAGCTTCTAATGGCAACACTTGAATCTCGTCTTCATCGATTTCTCCGTCCATGTTGACGTCATCCATCCATGATCTCCAAATCAAAGCGTTCGCATGGTGAGGAAGAGTGGGGTTATCTCCAATGATGAATGATACTTCGGTTGCAGGAGAGGCGTCACGGTGATCAAACTCGTCAATGTCCATAGAGATTAACATCGGAGCGATTGTATCCATCGTGAATAGAGCGACTGGATTTACCTCATATGATGCCCCTTGTCCAAGAAGAGGAGTCACTTCGAGTTCCATGGTCAAGTTCTGTACAGTACTTGGGACGTTGTAAATAATCGATGCGATACCATCAACAACCAAATTTGTTGAACCTTTATCTTGTCCATCAACAAGCAATCGAACAAGGGCTTGTCCAGTACGAGGGACTGCATTTGAAACATCCTCGAAGCCCAAATAAGCATGAACTGTGACAAATGTATTTGGTATCAAGAGAGCGGATTCAGCTTCGGTTTCAACACCTGATTGAGATTCAATCGTAAAGCGCTTCAATGAAACATCGTTTTCGATACCATTTGAATGTCCCAACCCAAAGACATGGTTGAGAGGTAAAGTCGGTCCAGTTGGGCTCACCATCATCACATTCAGTGAAGCATACGGCTCATCATCCCAAGCCATTGGCATTTGGAAACGATGTGTGAATTGGATATATGCTCCACTTCCAAGCATACTAATTTCTCCATTTGAATCGGTATCGCTCCATCCCAAACTGTATCCGCTTTGTTGGCAACTTGATGTCGATGCTCCCACGAGTGGGAGGAGTACACTACTGCATTGAACAGACGAAGTTGCTGTTGCACCTCGCAAACTCATATCGATACTCCAGCCATTATTTTTCACGTACGTTTCAGCATCACTAACACCAAGCGGTGAAAGGTCAAAGGTTGAATTAACGGTAATCCAGTCCGTTGAAGGCGTGAGTGTATCGATTGGTGGAGAGATAGCAATTGACACTGGATTAAGCGTAGGAGTTGTAGAGATAGAATTCAGAGTTAATTTAATCGAACCTGAGGACATCATGCGAATAGGAATTCGAACTTCCTTTACTCCACCGATACTTACGATGGAAGAGAGTTGCTGATTCAAAGCTTGCACAACGGAAGAAGTGGAAACCAAATTCAAGTTAATACCAGCCTCATATGGAGCAAAGACACCACACAACGTGACATCGGCAGTCGACTGGGAAGATCCAATGGTGATGCTTACTCTTGCCATAGGCAATCCAAGGATTCCTCGGTCATCAGCAGCATTCGACAAGGCGCTGTTCAGAGCACCCAACTCAGCTTGTGAAAACGAAACAAGTTGGGCATTTTGAAAATTTGTAAACCCTCTATTGGTTACATCAGAACCGGCAATTTTGATATTCATGAACGGTGATTGCATTACATTATCAGAATTGAGAGTAAAGGCGAAATCATTGATACCAGCAAGAGGTAAAAGAACTTCAAACATCGAAGAAGTGCTCGGTGAAGAAGCAATTGTTTGGCATAGTTGCCCTGTAGCAAGTCTGTTTTGGAATCCAAAAGACCCTGCATTCGCCCCGTCTAGGCCCCAATCAGATACACCATCAGGACCAATATCAATCCGCATACCCGTGCTTGGATTAGAGCGAACGGTTTCAACTTCAAACGAATCGACAGAATACGATCCGCTTGCAGCAGTAAAACGGAATTGTACGGAATGACTCACTTCGTCAAGAGTATCGTATCCGTCAAGAGAAATAGATTGCCATCCTGTATCATCCACATTGGCTTCAAGCAGAGGAGTACCGGTTGTTGTGACCGAGGTGGAAAGGGCACCAAACCCATTGGATATTTTGTACACAGGAGAAGTCAGAGAGCCCGTTCCTGAAACGGCTCCTGTCGTTGAGGACCATGTTGTTCCTGCAAGCGTCCAATCGTGTGTTGCTGGGTTTGCACTAAAGGATTCATGAATAGCACCGCTAATGCCTAAACTGTGTATCTTAGGGCCACCGGATTGGCCTGTCATCATGTGGGTTTGGAATCGTAGAGAAGGTGTTGCTTCCCAATCAATTCCTCCAAGATCAACTTGTAAATCGGTCATTTGAGAATAACCAGGTATTGTAGTTCCTGTTGCAGCATCGATAAGCGACCATTCGAAAAGAGCCCCTGTTGGCACTTCAGCATCGATGACCATCAAACCGTAAGAAGAAGGTTCACCACCAGCACTTGAACCTGGGCCAAACGGTTGAGATGTCCAGTTTCCTTCACCCGTTGATACGCCAGAAGCCTTTGGAAGAATTTCAACATCATCGATATTCCAGCCAGTGTATTGGACGCTTCCATCAGAGGAACCAAGGCCAAAACGCACTTGGAAATTGGAGTTCCCTGCAACGTAAGTAGAAATTGTGATGGTTTGTGTGGTGTATGAACCATCATTCACTGTACCGGAATTCGACCATACATTCACCCAGTTCCCTGCATTGTTTTTTACTGAAACATACGCATGATCATATGAACTTGATTCGACACCAAGCCTCTTTTGGAATTTAAGATCCCACCCACCTGAGCAGCCACCACAATTCATCACTGGTGAAGTAGCCCAAAATGGACCACCCATGTAGGTTGGATAATTTCCGTTGTATGTATATAGAGCCTTTGAACCACTTGTAACGCCATTTGAGGACCCAAGAGTACTATCGTATCCCCAAAACCATGTATTGGTGCCACTAAAGGTCCATGCGTTGGTTCCTTCCATATCATAAGTCCAGCCTTGAGGTAACAATTCCAAACTCGTTCCATTGACATCAACTCCATCGTAAACTGCCTGTGGATGGTCATAATCTGCAGATGAATCCCACATTTTAGCCGCACTTACTGGAAGAACGTTTTCGTCAAGAGAAAGGTCAATCGAAGTAACGGCTTCCCCACTTGGAACATTAATTGAAATTGCGTCGTTTACACCATCAGGGTAAGAGCCAATACTCACGATATTTGATTGCCCAGTTGGTGTAACATTCGATATACTCTCATCAGAGAAAACGAGGTCTTGCGCCGTGTTATCAACCAATGGACTGCCTAATGAAATCAGAAAAACAGACAGCATCAAACCAACGACCATCACGTTACGGCTGCGTCCACCCATGGTCCTCCCTATTCTTTCCACCCAAAAAGCATTCTTGCAAGAAATCTGGTTCATTATTTTAACAATCAATATCAACCGTCCGAAACAAGAGCAGAATATGAGCGATGCAGAAGCACTCAAAAAACTCGCAGGTGAAGCTGCGTGTTCGTACGTTAAATCCGGAATGAACGTAGGCCTAGGAACTGGTTCAACGGTCAAATATACTGTCTTGGAACTCGGAAGAAGAATCAAGGAAGAAGGGCTTGAAATCGTTGGCGTTCCAACTTCGGTTGCTACAGAAGAACTCGCAAATGAAGTCGGTATTCCATTGGTTGAACTTGGGTCAGTTGCAGGACTTGATATCGTCATTGACGGTACTGATGAATTTGATCCGCAATTTCAACTCATCAAAGGTGGAGGTGCTGCATTACTTCGAGAGAAGATCGTTGCACAACAGTCAGCCTCAATGGTTGTTGTAGCTGATGGCAGAAAGCAAGTCGACTGTCTTGGAGCATTTGGAATTCCAATCGAGATCACCCCGTTTTCATCTGATGTCACCGTACGAGCACTCGAAGCTCTATTGAATTGCCATGTCGTTCTACGTTCGAATGAGAAAGGTCTGATTCATACAGATAATGGGAATTGCATCGCTGATGCGAACATTGGCGCAACTGTTGATGATCCTCTTTTGATGGAAACACAAATTCTCAACATTGCTGGAGTGGTTCAAGTTGGACTCTTCAACGATATGTGCGATGTCGTCGTCTTAGCAAACGATGGAAAGGTAACGACATTGGTCAACCCAACAGGTCGATTGTGAAGGCGGGCCTGACGGGGTTCGAACCCGCGACCTACGGATTAAGAGTCCGTCGCTCTACCTGACTAAGCTACAGGCCCACGCTGGCCTCTGTCAAGATGTATTTAATCATCATGGGACAAAGTCGTCCCAGCATCCTCTCGTAACGCAGAAAGTGCGTCTCCTGGTTTGCAAAGGATTGAACGCATCCCAGGTGAATGACGTACTGCTTCGATCATACTGGATATTTTAGGACCCATCGATCCTTCAGGAAAATGACCTTCTGCGAGGTATTTCTCTGCTTGTGAAATGCTTAGGGTTCGATGTTCTTTTTGTTTATTTGATCCAAAGTCAGTGAATACTGCTTCTACACCTGTAGAAATAATCAAGGCTTCTGCGCCTAATTCTAAAGCAAGTAAAGCCGAAAGACGATCTTTGTCAATGACAGACGGAATCCCTTTGAATTGCTTCTTATCATTGATAATTGGAATCCCACCACCACCCCCACAGATAACAACTGCACGCTGTTGAACAAGAGTACGAATCACATCGATATCGAGTACACTCATTGGCATAGGGCTTGCAACAACACGACGAGGTCCATTGATTGTCGTTGCAATATCCCAATCTCTTGTCATGACCTCTTCTGCGCTCAACACAGGACCAACGGGTTTGGTTGGGAACGAAAAGGCCTCATCTTCAGCATCTACAAGAACACGAGTTAGAACCACAGCTGTCCGTTCAGGGCGGTGGCGATAGGAAAGAATACTGTTGAGTTGAAGAGAAAGGGTATGACCGATCATACCTTGTGTGGCTGCAACCCATTCATCCATGGTATGGATTACATCCGCATCCATCGACATCAATTTACCTACTTGTGGACCATTTCCATGTGTAAGAACAACGGACCAGTCTGCTTCGAGTAGATCAACCACGTCACTCATCACTTGGGCCAGAATCAACGCATGTTCATCACCCGAAACTCCGCCGGGTGGCGCTAGGGCATTCCCTCCGATTGCGTATACCACTATTTTTGACACAGAGCAAGTACTGTACACGACATGTTTGATGCTTTCGCCGTTTTGATTAAACAAGCGCTCAAATCTCTATGTGTTGGAAAACTTCAGACTTCAAACATGATATGCTATGACATGAACGGACGTTCATGGCCAAAGACATCTGGATTGGTGACGTCCAAAACGGCGACCATGATGGCGCTGAAGTAGAACTGAAAGGATGGGTTAAGAGAACACGCGGCTCCAATAAGATTCGATTCGTTGTTCTTCGCGACTCTACAGGAACGATTCAATGTGTAGCAAAGCGTGATGCTGTTGGTGATGAGCAATTCGAATCCATCGCTTCTGCATTGATTGAATCCTCAGTCATCATCAATGGAACAGTCAATGTTGATGAACGAAGTGAAGGAGGCCATGAGCTCGTTGTTTCTTCAATTGAAATTATTGGACCTGTTGACCCTGAACGACCATTCCCAATTACTGAATCTGCAATGAAAGCTGCAGATGGAGGCGAAACTGAGTTCCTGCTGGACAACCGACATTTGTACCTTAGAACAAGTCGAATGACGACAATGCTCAAAATGCGATCATCTGTCTTTGGAGCAATTCACAGTTATTTCAGAGACTTAGATTTCATTGAATATCAAGCACCGAACTTTGTTGCTGGTGCCGTCGAAGGAGGTTCGACTTTGTTTGAGGTCCCTTACTTCGGAAGGAAAGCCTACCTGACGCAATCGTGGCAACTCTATGCTGAAGCTGCAATGCCTGCTCTCGAGCGCTTGTACACCATCGCTCCATCTTTCAGAGCGGAGAAGTCACGCACTCGACGACATCTCACAGAATTCTGGCATGCTGAAATGGAAATTGCTTGGGCTACAAACGAAGAGGTAATGGCGCATGGAGAAGGCGTTGTGCGTCATATTGCATCAACACTCATTGATGAGAGAAGTACAGAACTTGAGGCACTTGGACGAGATTTAGAACTCATTGGACGTTATGCAGACACACCATTCCCACGAATGCGTTATGATGAGGCTGTTGAAATCCTCCAAGGAAAAGGAGTTGATGTTTCATGGGGTCAAGATTTGGATTATTCCAAAGAGAAGATTTTGACACAAGATTTCGATGTCCCTCACTTCCTTACACATTATCCTAAGATTGCAAAACCCTTCTATCATCGTGAGGATCCAACGGATGACAAATATGTCCTGTGTCACGACCTTCTCGCACCAGAAGGTTATGGTGAAATCATTGGTGGTGGAGAACGAACATGGTCGGAAGAAGAGATTCTTGCACGGCTTGCTGAAGAAGGAACATCTCCTGAGGCATATCAATTCTACATCGACACACGAAGTTACGGCGGAGTACCTCACGGTGGATTCGGACTTGGTGTTGACCGAGTTTGCTCTTGGCTTAGTGGTGCAGATCACATTCGTGAAGTCATTCCATTCCCAAGAGATTCTCGACGAGTTACACCTTGAGGGTGAGTAATGACAACAATTGTAGCACTTGGATGCGGATTGGTTGGAGAGTTTGTTGTTCAACGACTCGTTGATGACGGACATTCGGTTGTTGCAGTCGACCTACACTTACCTGATTCAATCAAGAAGAACACTCAGATTAAATCTATAGAAGGAGATGCAAAGGAATACATTTCTTCTCTTGAAGGTGATGAGATCATCATTAATATGCTACCTGGACGAATCGGCCATGGCATTCGCAAAGACCTTG
>CAXAHE010000069.1:0-8945 GCA_963968475.1 uncultured Candidatus Poseidoniales archaeon
AAAAATCCCGTAAAGGTCGCCGACGTTGAGAAGGAGACTTCTTGAAGAAGGGTGCTACGCACAATACATGGCGCGACAAGATGATGGTTCAGGTCGCGCACCTGTGGTTATTGTTCGGCCGACTACTTCGGTTACGAGCGGGATTGCAGTTACTCAGAAACTCGTTGGTGCTGCTGTTGCTTTTGGGGACATATTGCGCAGAACATATGGTCCAAACGGCCTTGACAAAATGATGTACAAAACGAACGGAGAAAATGCAATCACTAATGATGGTGCAAAGATTGTTGCTGAATTACTCGTTAAACATCCTGCAGCAAAGGCATTTGTCCAACTTGCTGAATCTCAAGAAAATGCTTGTGGAGATGGTGTTACTGGATGCCTCTTATTTGCGAGTGAACTCATGCGAGAAGCGGGTAGATTGCTCGAGCGAGGTATCCATCCATTGGTCCTTGTAGAAGCCTTCCAGCACTCTTTAGACCAAGTTCTTGACATCCTAGAGGCGAGAACACTCCACGTTACTGATGCGGAGAGACTCTCTCTCGTTGCTCAGACTGCAATGGTCGGGAAATCTGCCGAATCTGGAGGGGTCGAACTTGCTAACTTACTCGTTGAAGCAATGGAAACAGTAAGAGAAGTTGGAAAGCCCGTTCGCGCAGAACATATTCGGATGGTAAAAAGAGGACGAGATGGTTTGCAGGATACGTTACTGATCAAAGGAATGGTCATTGAACAGAAGTTTGATTCCGAACGTGTCCCCCAGATTAAACAGCAATCCAGCGTTCTCGCCCTAACATGCTCTCTAACCGTTGAACAATCCAAGCGAGATGCTGAGATTGAGATTGAACGCCCTGAGCAAATGCTTGCATTCCTGGATGCAGAGGAAGCGATTCTATCGAAGAAGATTCAGGCTCTTGTCTCATCGGGGGCAAAGGCGATCTTCACATCCAGATCAGTTGACGGTCGAAGCAAACATGCGTTTTTTGATGAAGGGAGCCTCCGCGTCGGAATGATGGAGGATGATGGATTTGAAGATTTAGCATCGGCGGCAAATGCGACGCTTACTAATCATCTAGACGATATTGATGCCTCATCGCTCGGCTCTCTTTTAGCCGCAAAAATTGAGGTCTCAGAACGTGAAGATGGCCGACGAACACGACTCATCGTTGATGTTGGGGATGCTGCTGGACTTGTGACTCTCGATGTGGGGGGAGGGCAAGGTGTTGCTACGGAAGAATATATCCGGGCGATGTATGATGGGCTTCGTTCTCTTGAAATGGTTATTGAAGACGGAGGCGTTCTTCTTGGAGGGGGTGCTTTCCATATCGCAGCAGCACTTCATTTGCGTGAGATAGCAGAAGCTACTGCTGGACGTCATCGATTAGCAATTGAAGCTTTTTCTCGTGCACTTGAGTCGATTCCAGTTGCATTGGCGAGTAATGCTGGAAAAGATCAGATTGATACGCTTCTAAAATTGAGAGCTTCCCATCGAAATGAATCTGTCGATTTTGGAGTATCTAAGGACGGTTCAATCGATAAAATCAGCGGGGTTTTGATTCCTGCCACAACCTTGTCGCATGCCTTACAAGCAGCGGTCGAGACCACTTGCGGACTTCTTCGAGTCGATCAGGTCATCTCTTCTCGTGGCGATTGAGCAAATGCTCTCATCACATGCTTGATAACGTGGATGCAATAGAGTCTGATAACGGGTGCTTACATGGACTCGGAAAAACCTCGCGCATTGTTGAGTGTATGGGACAAGACTGGAATTGTTGAATTCGCTACCGGCTTGTCCGAATTAGGATTTGAAATCATCTCAACAGGTGGAACTGCTCGAACTCTAAAGGCTGCGGGTCTTGAAGTCAAGAGTGTTACAGACGTAACGAACCACCCAGAAATTTTCGATGGACGAGTCAAAACGTTGCATCCTGCAATACATGGCCCCCTTCTCGCACGAATGCAGCAAGAAGCTGATCGTGAGGGAATGAAAGAGTTGGGGTATACGCCGATTACTTTGGTTGCGTGTAACCTTTACCCATTCACAATGGCTGCAGCACAAGACCCACCTCTTGCCGAAGATTCGTTATTGGAGATGATTGATATCGGGGGCCCAACAATGGTTCGCGCTTCTGCAAAGAATCATGCCAACGTCATCGTCTGTTGTAATCCGAATGAGTATGACTCCATTCTAGGCGACCTTAGAGAAGCAAATGGTATGCCCAGTGGCGTACCAATGGAGCGAAGAAAGGTACTTGCTTTGCAAGCCTACGAACATACCGCCTCCTATGATGTTGCTATTGCGAATACACTCCATTCCCGCTGGAATGGGTTGCCTGAATCCTATGATGATGTGGATGAACAAGCAAAGCGACATCATACAGCTCTTCTTGCATCTGCGGAGAAAATGTCATCTCTACGATACGGTGAAAATGCTCATCAAAGCGCATCTCTCTATGTCTCAAATGCAGCCATCGGTAGCCATTCTACACTCGTAACTGCACACGTTGAGGGAGGAAAGGTGATGTCTTACAACAATTATTCTGATGCCGATGCTACGCTCAGATTGTGTCGTTCTTTATCGACAAAGGAATGGCCCGATACTCCTCACGCATGTGTTATTGTAAAGCATAACAATCCTTGTGGTGTTGCTCTTTCAGAGACACAAGTCCAATCCTTCAAAGATGCTTTAGCAAGTGATCCTGAGTCTGCATTTGGTTCCATCATTTGCTTTAACGAAATCGTCACGCTCGAAACGGCGCAGGCAATGTCGGAATTGTTCATCGAAGTTCTCATCGCCCCAGGATATTCTGATGATGCTAAAGAATACATCATGAAGAAGGCAAATCGCCGCCTTCTTACAATCGAATCTCCTCAAAACCGGCTTGCTCCATTGATGCGCGAGCGCGTTCTTAAGCCAATTGAAGGAGGATGGATTGTTCAAACCGAGGAACCGCCAATCATCGATTGGGCTTCTGCCAAGACAGTTACAAAGAAGCAGGTGACACAGTCTGAGATTGATTCAATGAAATTTGCTGTTCGTGTTTGTGAACAGGTCAAATCAAATGCAATTGTCATGGTCCAAGGCCTTGCAACAGTAGGCATTGGCCCAGGACAAACAAGTCGGGTTGAAGCAGTTCGAATTGCGGCACGACGAGCTGGAGAGAAAGCGAAAGATTGTGTTCTAGCAAGTGATGCTTTCTTCCCATTTGCTGATGGGTTAGAACAAGCCGCGATGGCTGGGGCTTCATCCATTGTTCAACCGGGCGGTTCGATTCGTGATCAGGAAGTCATCGATGCAGCAGATGCCATGGGAATTTCGATGCTCTTTACGGGCCACCGCTTATTCAGACATTGATTGAAACTGGCGTTCATTAAACAGAATGCGTCTCATTCATATGCTATTGGTACTTCGAAGGTTCATGAGCGACCACCTGATTGCAGTCCTCCCGGGAGATGGCACTGGAAAGGAAGTTGCCATAGAAGCGCAGCGCATTCTTGATACCATTCAAGAACATACAAATCACGGCTTCGAACAGACTGTAATTCAATGTGGTGGCCAACATTATCTCGATACTGGAGAAGAATGGGCCGAGGGTTCTTTTGCCTTTTGCAGAGATGAAGCAGATGCTATTTTCATGGGAGCCATTGGTCAACCTGGTGCGCGTTTGCCGAATGGAGACCTCGCTGGTGGTTCCGTAATTCTTGGTATGCGAAGCGGCCTTGACCTCTATGCAAATGTCAGACCAATTCGCTTGTATGAAGGGGTTCCCCACAAAGTTCACGGCCGTTTCACAAACATTTGGGATCCTGAACTGGTTGACATGGTCATCCTTCGGGAAAACACCGAAGGACTCTACCACTCTCTTCTTCACCGAAGTGCTCAACGCGCTAAGGGGCTTGAAGGGTATGAACCTCCTTCGATTGAATTCCCAGGCTTGCATGGAGAAATCGCATACGACCCTCGCCCAATTTCTTCTCATGGGTCCGAGCGGTTGATTCAGATGGGTTTTGATATTGCCCAAACCCGTTCAGGTGCTCCTGTTGACGGTGTAAACAGAGTTTCATGCATCGATAAGAGTAACGTGACTCGTGGATGTCAATTATTCCGTAGATCTTACGATAAAATTGCAGAAAAGTATCCTCAAATCGCTCGCGACTATGGGTATATTGACGCCTTCACGCAATGGCTCACACGGACCCCAGAACACTACGATGTCGTCGTTACATCAAACATGTTTGGCGACATTGCAACTGACCTTGCTTCTGTTCTTCAGGGAGGAATGGGGATGGCTGCATCTGGAAACATAGGAGACGACCATGCATTCTTCGAACCTGTTCACGGTTCAGCCCCAAAGCACGCTGGATTGAACAAGGTCAATCCAATTGCAAGCATCAATTCTATCCAGATGATGTTGGATTGGCTAGCTCGACGCTCAAATGATGATGATCTACTTCATGTTTCGAAACTCATCGACCAAAGTGTTGCCGAGCATCTGAAAGATGGTAAATCACTGACCTACGATCTTGGTGGTACTGCTACATGCAGTGGTGTTGGAATTGCAGTCGCAAACCGACTCGCATCTCATTTGAAAGAACTCTAATTCGGTTGTGCTACTAATTCAATGGTTGGAACTTTCCAACCTACGAACCAGATACCAATCAATGCGACGAGCGCAATGGTTGTTTGGCCAAAGCCCGGATCTCCTAATTTCGTAACAGTCCAAATTGATAATCCGGACACGACTGAAATGATTCCTATAATGACGATTTTAGAATGGAGAGGAAGGGCTTTTCCTGCTTTGTAGTACTCAAGTAAGGCATTTCCAAACAACCGGTTTGTCAAAAGCCAGCGGAACATTCGTCGGGAAGAACGCCCAAAACAAAACCCTGCTGCTACAAGCCAAGAGGTTGTCGGCCACCCTGGGACGACGGTTCCTATGGCCGCAAAGATGACGAAAATTATACCAAGTACATTCCAGACCCATCGAACTAGAAAGTTACGAGATGGTTTGTGTAAATCGAGAATATACTCTAATATTTCCTCGTCAGATTTACCTTCAATGTCAAGATAAAGGGGGGAGGTGGAGTTCGCTTCCGAAGAACTCATATGACCACTTGCTCAAATTTAGCCGGGGGCTGATTACTCATAAGTAATGGGGCGAACCCGTAAGAAATACGAAGCCCTCAAATCATATATGGCTTAGCCATAACATGGTTGGCGCACCACTCATTCAGCGTATTGGAACGCCTGAAAACCCAATCCGAATTGCTGTTCTCTTTTCAGGCTCCGGAACTGGAATTAACGCTTTATTTCGCCATCAGGGAGATGGGTTTTGTACCCATAAAACCGTCCTCAGCATAACGAATAAAGAAGATGCTGGAGGGATTGATTTTGCAAATGAGTATGGAATCCCTGTTGAAGTTGAAACCGTCGACCTATCGCTCCCTAAACAAGAGAGAAGGGTTGATCAGGAGCGGCGGATTATGAAGCACATTGAACACTATGATGCTGAAATAATAATCCTCTCAGGCTATATGCGTATTTTATCCGAAGATTTTGTTTCTGCATACTATCCGAAAATCCTTAACATCCACCCTTCCCTATTACCTGCATTTCCTGGGGCAGATGCTCATTCTGATGTCCTCTCAAGCAAGGTTCATGTAAGCGGCTGTACAGTCCATGTTGTAGATTCTGGAATGGATTCTGGGACAATATTAGGTCAGTGTAGAGTTCCTGTTTTTGCTGGTGATTCTCATGCTCATCTGGCCAAGAGAGTGCAAGTAGAAGAGCATCGACTCTATCCAAAGATTATCGATTTGATTTCTTCAGGGCATGAAGTTGTTCTGGATGATTAAAGTTCGTTAATTCAGCCCCATATTCGCTCATATCGGTTCGTGGGAAATTTGCAAACATTTCTTTCAGCGTGGGCTTGGAAGGGGGTTTCCACCCCGAATGTGTACGCACAAGTGTGTATTGATCTCTCCCTTCATAATCTACAGGAACGCCTGGTTGCTGGCGGAGAAGTGATTGGAGGGCTTCTGTTGATAGAAGATACATATCACATGGGAAGAACTGAATCTCTCCCTCGATAGAATTCACAAAGAAGTTGATGGCTTCTGGGAGAGAGTTTACTCCATCACCATCAGGTATGCTCGTTCCGTCAAACATGCTCATTCTTTCTCGGCTTCCACAAGCGATAAATGTTGGAAATCCTAGTTTTGTTAAGTTATGATGTAGTTGATTGACATTGTCGAAAAGAAGGGTTTTGTCCTCTTTCATTCGTAGGCTCTTGCCACCAGCTAAAATTATGCATGTGCAGGACATTTCGCTCACATTAGTTCATCGAGAGCACTCATTGCCTGTTCAAGTTCATCGAGAAGGTCTCGAACGCGATCAAGAAGTGCTTGCCGTTCTCGACTTGAACGGGCTTGTGGAAGCCATTCGAGGAGCCTGCGTACATCACGAGCATCCCGTTCGACTGTCCATGTGAGAACCTGTTCAAGAACAGGGTCTTCCGTGGGCAAGAACCGCTCGGCCATGATGTCCCATGTCCATCAAGGCCATCAAGATATACGCTCAACCAAGCGGTTACGAATCCTTTCAAACAATTCGCCCCCCTGTGGGGCTGTTATGATCAATTCCTGATGTTCTGCACATCGGCTTTCATCGATTGATAAAATCAAAATCATGAGTTGGAACCAAATTTTGCTTTGTTTGGATGCGTCAATTATCCAAGAATCATCAGGAATTGTTCGCCCTCCTCGTACGAATTCTTCTGAAATTTCAAGAAATGCTTCGACTGCAATCTTATCTTGAATTAAGTGAAGAAGTATTGTCCACCCGTCTTCTCCAAGTTCTTCATCCGACATGTTCGCTAATAATAACCCAGCGAGTTTCAAATCTTCACGGCCATGTCGTTTCCAAATTTTTGGTATGAGTCTTGCAATTCTCTTTCTATTTGGTTCAACTGTTAACATCCAAGAGGCTAATCGCCTCATTTCGGGATCTGGCGTACCTATGTGGAAAGCATATTGGCCGGAAAAAGCCAACCTATCTGTCATCGATTTTGTTATGATTCCGGGTACTCCGTAAGTGTAAGCTTCCCGCAGCAATTTCAACGCTTTTTTCTTCCGCTGTGGAAGTGTAGTAACGTTGCCAAGGAATGCATCAAGTGATGGCGTCTCCATCAACTTTCACCATGATTCTTCTTTCGGACGTTGTCAAATAATGTTGTAACAAGACGTACGGAATCACGAAGTGTGCTTAATGTCTTTTCAACGACATTTGGATCTTCAAATCGTTCCTTAACCATATCCCGAAGTTCGTCTTCAACGAGTTGATGTTCTTCATCATCAATTGAGAATATATCGCGTAAGTGAGCCATAACTCTGAACTCATCTTTCGACAAAGAAGCGTTAATAATAGCAATTTCGAAGATTGTTTTGTACACTCCTCTCTGCTCATCCTCTGTCAATCGATCCCCTTTTTCTGTTTCCTTGCCATCAATGATGGCTTGATAAATCTCAGCGGGTTGGTGTGATTCAAGGTTCAAACAAGATGAGAGACGGATGATGAGTCGCTTTTCTTCCCTGGTCAAAACGCCATCTCTAAGCATCACCTCTATAGTACTGCGAAAGGCAGAAAGACGGTGGATATTGGAGTCCGACACAATTTTGCTATGCACACCTGCTTCTTGAAACCACGCGAAGAAATACAGGAAATCAAGAGATTTTCTAAGTCATCTCAAACCTTTTTCTCGCTCTAGTTTACGTAACTTTTCAAGTATTTGATTATTGAATGTAGCTTTGATTTGAACATCGTTATAGCCCCCGAAAACGTTTGTCTCTTCAAGAGTGAGTTGTTGTGCAGCAGGGATGAAGGTGAATGTCCTATTTATTCCTTCAACAACTGAGATGGGGATGTTGTTTTCGATTGCCAATGAAGTCAACCACAAATCATCATTTTTAGGACAACAGTCAAGGAAAGCACGACCCCTTTTTTTTGCGATTCTTAGGAATTTAGGACTGTAAATTTCTCCAGAAGAAGAGGTGTAGAAATTAAGATTTGAGGGCTCATCAACAAGTCCAGGCCCCCACTCAACATACGGTATGGCTTCTGTTCCTTCTGAGTTTAGTCGGATGCAGTGAGCGCGATATGTATGTATCACGGTGGGGTTTTTTGATATGGCTGAAAACATCCTTTCCAACCACCAGTTTGGATAGATGTGATCGTCATCTCCCGTGGCGTGGGGGCGGCTGAAATCCTCAACCATTTCTAAGAAAGGATAATATTTGGTATGAGGGCCAAAGTTCTCAACTAAGTGAACTTCTAACCCACGTTTACAGAGCCTTTTAATTCCTTTAGTAGGATTGTCATAGAGTGATTTATCGTCAACGAAAAGAATCATCCTTGATGGCTTAAGTGTACCTCTAGCCATTGCCTCTAAGGAAAGATGCACTGTTTTGAAGCGGACTCCGTATGTCGTTGTAGAGAGAGTTGGTCCACCTGTGGATAGAACTGACCGCTTACTTATTTTATTGAAGAAATTTAATTTTGTCATGACCATTGAGGCATAGGTTTTACTTGGAAGGTTTCTCAAGTATCCAAACAAGCCCATAACATTCCAACTCGATGATTAGATTGTGGTCCGGCGGCGATTATTTAATCGCGTCGATTTCAAATCTCCTGTAAAATCAAACCAGATTGAGGGAAGATGGAGTTTGAATGAAATGTTGATGAAGAGATATGGGGGGAACAATGGATGCATGGAAGAATAACATAGGTGATGAAGACCCCCATTTGCCGTTTCTTAGTAAGGAAAAGAGGAACGATTTGGACGCGGGATCTCCCTCACTACCAAAAGAATGAGTAATTAATTGAATTCTCATTTTTTAGCCGCAGCCTTGAAAAGGTGGAGTGTCTAGGACATATTGCCGAATCACATTCA
>CAXAHE010000070.1:0-8825 GCA_963968475.1 uncultured Candidatus Poseidoniales archaeon
GGCCGGGGCAGGGCGTTCTTCTGCTGAACAACCGTCCTCAAGCTTGTCATCATAGAATCGAGCGCTTGGAAATTCACGAAGGACTGGGTGCATCCGATATTGGACTGTGAGCATATGAGACTTGATACCAACATCGATTAATCGCTCGAAAAGAGATCGCCCTAAGCCACCTTCCTGAGCATCATTCGAAATGACAGTTGGTGGAAGTTGACGGTGGTCTCCCACCAGAATGAGTTGTCTGCATCCCTTTGAAATAGGAACCATCGAACTTGGTTCAATCGCCTGAGTCGCCTCATCCATGAGAACAATAGGGAAACGACGGTGATCGAGAACTCGGTGTCCAGTTCCGATATTTGTTGAGCAAATGACTTGAGCATTGTCGAGTACTGAGGCAATCATTTCTTTCTCAAGACGGCGGATTTCTTTCTTATTGTATTGAATATCTCTGTGCGCCAGACCTTTTTCTCGACCTTTGAGTTTCGACAATGCTCGTTGCACTTCATCCGTTTCTTCCCGTATAATTGCAATCTCATCTTGCTTAGGATGTTGTTCAAGTTGAGCATCAAGTGTTGCTTGTCGTAGCGATTCTCGGACCTTAACAGGACGTCCTGTTCGCACAGCTCGAATGCCAGCTTCAAGTAAGCCTTCGAGAAGATTATCAACAGCAACGTTCGATTCTGCTGTTGCAAGGATTGGCCCCCTTCCTTCACGGGCAAGTTGAGCTAATGTGGCAACTGCTGTGTGGGTTTTCCCCGTTCCCGGAGGCCCTTGGATAATGGTCAACTTACGCTTCAAAGCAGCATCCATCGCCTCTTTTTGAGACGGATTAAGCGTGACCTTTCTCGGCTCAACACGTTGGAACTTTCCCGAAATTTTTGGCGGGGATGAAGCGCTGTCTTCTGGATCATGAACCTGGCCCAGCAAGAGGTCTCTCAGTATTGTGCCGCGATCTCCTTCAACTGAATGGAACATCTCAAGTGCTTCTTGCATTCTATCATGAGCAACTCGATTCGCCCCCCGATCGAGTCTCCATGTTCCTTTCTTGAGATCCTTCGGTCGTTGAGTAACGACAATTTTGAGACGGGTTGGACCTCGTTCGAGGACAATTCCTTCAATCGTTTTCTCACCGATGGGTTTTGTTCGACTAAGGACGACAATGTCTCCATGTGTGAATCGGTGTTGCCCAATGTGCTGCTTATCAGGGCGTTCGAATGTGAGAATGAAGTCGCCAAAAAGAGTCCCGTTTGGCCTTCCTTTCATTCCGATTAATGCAAGGCCTGAAGCCTGTAATCGATGATGTGACCATTTCGACCATCGTTCTTGAACAGTCCTTGTCTCTTGTTCTAATTCTTGTTCAAGCAATTTGGAAAAATGATGGAAATGGTCCTGGCCTCGTCGCCAAATACCCTCATCCTCGCCATCAATATCGAGTTCGATATCGTCGTGGGCGCTGTTCATCCTGCGAACCCTCCCCTTTTCGCCCATGTAAGTTCCAACTCGTGAACACATTTCATCCTATGGCGAATGAAGCAAACCTCGGTCGAGGAATGGTGATGCTTAAACCACAAGTGCCTACCGTGAAAGTAGGGCGAGAGTATGTTTTGGAAGCGCAAAGACAAGAATGAGGAGGATGAAAATTCCTGCCCCTTCTGTGGCGTTTCAAATGCTATCGATGCGACGACGTGCATCCAATGCTACTATGATTTGACCAAACCTGCACGAGACCAACACAACCCTGTTGAGACATCGGTCAAGAACGACCTCCTCAGCACGCTCATGGACGATGCTGATGATGGAGAAGAAGAGGAATATACTGTAGAGGCAGTTCTTGCCCTCGAGGATGTTACCGTTGATATTGATCAATACAATGATGCTGAAGATTCGGACAACTTCTCATTCATCGAAAGCGAAGGGCCAACCCTTTCTGAAACGGTAGAATTTGAAAAAGCAGAAGATGTTGAACTATCAACGGAAGATGCTCCTGAAATCGAAGAGCGATTTATTGTTCCTGAATCAAACCCGCTCGATGAAGTCGAAGAGCCTGTTCACACTGGACAAGGACAATTGTTCTCTGAAACATCAGGCGAGGAGTCTGAGGTTGATTTCAGTGGAACCGTCGGACCAGACCCTGGAATTATCCCCGATTTGCCTGATATGGATGAAGATGAGGCACCGTTTGAAACTGCAGCCCTACCCGACCTACCTCTCGTCGAAGATGATGTTGTGCCGGACCTCCCTGAAGATGAAGCTGAACTTCCAGAACTCCCTGAAGAGGAGGTTTCTGAAATTCAACAAACTCCGATGTTGCCCGATGAGGAAGAAAGTGTTCCTGAACTCCCTGATGATGATGATATTGAATCCTCTATTGAAGCGCCAACTGAAGAGGATGTCGTCGCACCAGAGCCTCAACTTGGCCACAGAATTTGGCCATGGCCAGCATCAACTCCGTACGATCATCGTGATGTTCATCGCGTCGTCGTTGAATCTCTTACACTCGTCAAATCAGGCCGTGTACAAGAAGCTGAAACCCAAATTGATGCCCTAGGCCCTCACTTAGGAGAAGATGTATCATTGCTGTATCATATTGGCCTTGTTCTCCAACAAGCAGGCCGAACAGAGCATCTCAATTGGATGCTTGAAATGGCACGACGCGTCCATCCTAATGATGAAAACGTCATGACCGCAATCGCACACTTATCTGCTTGAGGGATGACGATGGCAAGAACACCTGAACTCCCTGATTTACAAGGAGGGTTTACGCTAAGACCTGTTTCAAAGGCAATTCTTTCTTCGGTTATGGAAGCCTATGTAGAAGATCCAGAATCTGCAAAGGCCGCTCTTCCATGGCTGCGGAACGACCGAGATATTACTCGCCAACTTTCCGATATGCTCCATGATTTAGAACATCTTTCCAATGCTGACCGAGTACATTTCTGGTCCATCCATGATGGTTCGAACTCATTTATCGGCCTGATTGGATTAGGTGATGAAATGCAACTTCTCCAGTCCCATTACAACCTCGGTTATTGGGTTCGTAAGGGATTCCGTCAGAAAGGAATCGCTTCAACAGCGGTTGATTCTGTCCTTAGTTGGCTTAATTCTCGTGGGGAAACATACAGGATTGAAATCACTGTGCACCCACGAAATACTGCGGGTTTGATTACTGCTGAACGCATTTGCAATCGATGGGAAGGTCAAATCATTGAGGAATTCATTGGAATTGAACTCAATGGGAAAACTGTCCCTCATCGTATTCATGTTATCGATCTGCCCAGGATGTGAGGCGATTGGTGCGAACATGGTGCACGGTTGACACCGATGACCTGCGGCATGTCCCTTCCCACCAAGGACACCCGACTCGGTCAAAGGCAAAGGAAACATTTCCCGATTATTCCTTGCGTTTGAAGAAAGGATTCGATAATTTCAAACAATGGATGGAATCAAACGACATCGCTGTAACAATATTTGTTATTGCAGACCAATGCCAGAATAAGGAATTTGTTTCCACCATTCAAGACCTAGAGACAACATTCGGAGCTCGAATCACCATTGGATGCCATGGACTCACCCATCGGAGTTGGTCTGCTTGGCCAGAAGATTCGGAACGTTTCTCAAAGGATTTACAACATGCGACATCAATTCTCAAACAGCACTTCCCTGATTCATTCCGCCCGTGGTTTCGAGCCCCAGCAGGCTACATCTCAGACTGGATGGCGCCCCTTCTTTCAACACAAGGATATACTGTAGACACCTCTGTTAATCCGAGTTGGCTTGTTCGGAAAAAGGCAAGTCCATCTCGACTGATGGTCATCGAATCCATGAAATCTCAGGGCATACTTGAGCGTCAATGGAAGACGCGCTTCTCCCTACCAACGTGTGGGCCTGCTCAGCACATTATGGGATTAAGATGGAATGCTCGTCAAGCGTGGAAAGGTCTTGAGAAGCCCATCGGAGTTGAAGAACTTCATCACATTGAAGATTCTGAATATGGACTCACAACGATTTATTGGCATATTCTTGACCATGCCCGGAAGGATGGGCGCTGGTCTCCACCAATCAAAGACTGGTGATGTCCGTTCTGTCTGCTGAAACGCCGTAGGATTTCATCGCCTCATCGTAAACTGAAGCTTCGATCGTTCCTGCTCGAACCAAGGAAGATAATGCTGCAAGTGCGACTGATTCACCATCGATTTCAAAGAAACGGCGTAAAGCAGTTCGAGTATCGGAGCGGCCAAAACCATCTGTTCCAAGAACGGTGTATGGGGCATGAACCCATTCTCGTATCATTTCAGGTACTGCAGCCATGTTATCTGAAACTGCAATAATCGGTGAATCGCCCTCTGCAAATTGTGTTTCGACCCAACTTGTTCGCACTTCTTCACCTGGGTGGAGTCGGTTCCATCGAGAAGTAGCCATACCATCACGGCGTAATTCTCCGTATGAAGTAGCAGACCAAATCTCCGTTCGAACACCAACGGCTTCCAACTTTTCAACCGCATCAAGAACTTGGAGCATGATAGGCCCTGAACCGATTAATCGAACTATTGGACCATCGCCTTTTGGTGCTGCACGAAGCTGATACAATCCTTTGAGAATCCCTTCATCAGAGCCTTCTGGTTTCGGTGGCATTGGGTAATTCTCATTGTAAACTGCGAGATAATACAACACATCCACGTCTTCATCAGACATTTCGACAATACCTCGTTTGATGATTGTTGACAATTCGAAAGCAAATGCAGGGTCGTATGCACGAACTGCTGGATTGGTATGTGCCATGAGCAGTGAGTGACCATCCTGATGTTGGAGTCCTTCTCCATTGAGCGTAGTGCGTCCTGATGTTGCTCCAACAAGGAATCCTCTTGCTCTTGAGTCTGCAGCGGACCAGATCAAATCAGCGACACGCTGGAATCCAAACATGGAGTAGAAGATGTAGAATGGGATTGTTGGACTGCCTTGTGAGGAATAGGAGGTTGCAGCTGCAATAAACGATGAGAGCGCCCCTGCTTCATTGATTCCTTCTTCCAAAATTTGACCCTTAGCCGATTCTTTGTACTTCATCAAAACCTTGTGATCGACTGGCTTGTACAATTGTCCTTCAGGATGATAGATTCCGAACTCTGCGAATAACGGATCCATACCGAATGTTCTCGCTTCGTCTGGAATCAGTGGTACGACGCGTTCTCCAAACCCTTTGGTTTTCATGAGACTGCGCATCAATCGAACAAAGACCATTGTGGTGGAAACTTGGCTTTTCCCTTTGGTACCCTCATCGAAATCAGCATAAACGGAGTCCTCAGGAAGAGTGAGTTCAAACTTCGGCGAACGTCGTTCAGGACAAGGTCCGCCCATTGCAATACGTCGATTCTTGGCATATGCTGCGACTTCAGGAACATCCTCAGGTCGGATAAATGGTAACTTCTCCAATTGCTCATCTGTGAAATCAAGACCCATCGCATCGCGAATCAAGCGAAGATCGTTCTCATCCGCCTTCTTTCGTTGGTGAGTTGTGTTTCTTCCTGCGAAAGCAGGACCGAGTCCGTATCCTTTGATCGTACGTGCAAGAACAACAGTTGGTTGTCCTTTGTGAGCACAAGCAGCAGCGTAAGCAGCATGAATCTTAGCGAAATCATGGCCGCCGAGATCTTCTGTTAACGCTTCAAGTTCAGCATCAGAATAATCAGCAACCATTGCAGTCAATTCATCACCAGCGAACAATTCCTTGCGAATAATCGCCCCTTCAGCAGTGAAGAGACGTTGCTCATCACCATCGACGAGGTTTGCTAGACGCTGTGCAAGAATTCCTTTTGCATCTCTTTCAAACAAAGAATCCCAAGATGAGCCCCAGAGAATTTTGATGACATTCCATCCAGCACCACGGAAACGACCTTCCAGTTCTTGAACAATCTTGGAGTTACCACGAACTGGCCCATCAAGACGTTGTAGATTACAGTTCATTGTCATGACAATGTTGTCGAGGCCTTCTCGACCTGCAAGGGCGAGTTCAGACAAAGACTCTGGCTCATCGGACTCTCCATCTCCCATCGTATACCAAACACGGGAGAGGTTTGTGTCAGCAAGACCACGGTGGTGAAGATAACGGTTGAAACGTGCTTGATGGATTGCAGTCATAGCGCCAAGACCCATGGAAACGGATGGGTATTCCCAGAAGTCTGGCATCAATCTTGGATGGGGATACGATGACAGGCCTACGCCTTCGACTTCTTGTCTGAAATTCTCAATATTTTCATCTGTAAGGCGGCCTTCAAGCCAAGCGCGTGAATAGATTCCTGGAGAAGCATGCCCTTGCCAGTAAACGTGATCGCCCCAGCCATCGCCATCCTTTCCTCTGAAGAAATGGTTGAGACCAATCTCCCAGAGATGAGAAACGGAAGCATAAGTCGAAATGTGACCTCCAATTCCATCAAAGTATTTGTTGGCTCGAGTGACCAACATCATCGCATTCCAACGGTTGATTGTATGAAGGCGCTTTTCCATTTCAAGATCGCCGGGATATGCCCCTTGCATTTCTGATGAGATGGTATTGAGATAGGGGGTTGTTGTCGTATCGATGTCGATGCCGCCCTCTTTTCCTGCTGCAATAGCAGTATGCAACAATCGTTCAGCACGCTGTGTGCCTTGCTGTTCAATGACTTGCTCCACCGACTGTTCCCATTCACGACTCTGAATAGGATCTTCATCTGGTAAAGCGTTGTGAGCGCCGGCACGTCGCACCATGTTCCCCTCGTAAGGTCCTCGCGGAGCCATGTCTTGAACCCCTCGCTGGTCTCAAGATACATTTACCGGTGCTTGGAAGACCTTCCATTCGCCCCCTCCGTTGAGGAATGGAGCCTCATCTGAACCAATTAATACCCAATCCACTGGAGGATTTGTATCGATATTTGGAGCGATGACAATGAACGCAACATTCTCGAGATTTCCTCGCTGGAGCATCTGTTGGCCTTCGAGTTCAATTTCCCAATTGCTGTCAGGAGAACGCCAATGGCCAGTAATGTTCCTATCGCTATCTGGATCGATTTCCAATCTGAACGTATACAACCAGTGCATCGCTAATGATTCATCGTCGATGTAGAGGAAATCTTGACCTTCTTGAATTTCTGCAGATACGATTTCACCAGCATCATCCGTCCACATAGTTTGTCCGTGAAGCCCTGCAAGCATTGACAATGGAAGAACCAGAAGAATCGCAGTGAACATCGGTTTGCGAATTGGAGTTAAATCATACGATTCTCGGTTATTGAAAAAATGGTTTACAAGCATCAATACAGGAATGCTAAGGGCTGTAAGATAACGACCATTATTGCCCATTGTGATTATATTCCTCCACAAAGGCACATCCCATCGATTGGCTTCATAGACCCATAACGAAGCAATCCACATCGACATTATGATCATTCCACTGACAACAAATATTGTGAGAAATGTTGTCTGAGAATCACGTGAACGGCGGATACTGAGAAGCGTGGGTATGAGGAATGGCCAAATCGCCAATCCCAGCAAAAGATACAGCCCTATGCCATCGCCAAAGGCAACAATAAGCGCAAACATCCACTGTATTGGGTTTGTTTGCATTGCCTCAAATGATCCTCCTTGAACAAAGGAAAGTCCTACCATTGCTGTAATTGAGAGCGGGACACCTATCGATAGAGATTGCAATGGGTTACGTGAATAGTTCTGGAAGGCTGGGAGCAATCGATCGAGAAGAATCCAAACGAAGAGGAGAACCAATAACACCCATCCAACGTTGCTGGAGAGACCTTTTGTCAAAACCAGCGTGTGGACACTCGCAATGGCAAGAAGGACCCATTTGATGAGAAGTGCTCCTTTTGCCTCCAACAGTTTCACCGATGCAACTGCGATACCTGCAACCGCAAGCGCAACTGTGGATTCGGGATACAAACGCCCTGTTGCGAAGATAAATGATGGATGGAGAGAAAGTAGCGCAGCGAAATGAGGTTTTCCATTCCCAAGCCACAGTCCAATACCGATTAATGCCATCATTGGTAAAAACGCAGCAAGGGGAAGCAACGACTCAGGATACATGTCGAGAATCTGCCACCAACCGCGTTCCATTACTTTCGTATCATCAGGGTTACTTGCGAGTGGATCTTCGGGTCGTACATCACCCCATTCCAAGTTTGGTGTTCCATCATCATTCGATTCAATTGCTGCAAGATGGAGATGTGTATCAAGGCCATAATCGCTGACAGCCATTGATGAAAGATGAAGAAGAATCCCAAAAATAAGCAAGCCCCACCACGGACGATTCCGTGGGTTTCTCAACTCGCTCATGGTCACAAAGCCATAGGGTTGGGTTCAACACTTTCGGATGTCTCGGCTTGTCATGAGCGGAATCTTAGATGGCATCAACATTCTCGACCTCTCGCGTATTCTAGCAGGACCATATACGGCTCAGATGCTTTCAGACCTTGGAGCAAATGTTACTAAAATTGAAGCTCCTTGGGGTGACGATACTCGTGGTTGGGGCCCTCCGTTTACAACCGATTTTGATGGAGAGCGTGTTGCAGCTTACTTCCTCTGTTGCAATCGGGGGAAATCCATCATTCAGATGAACTTGAAAGAAGAGAAGCAGCGCCTGATTGAAATGATTACGGATGCTGATGTCGTTCTTGAAAATTTCAAACCAGGAACACTCGAACGCCTAATCGGAACAATCCCTCAAGACACAATTGTATGTTCAATATCTGGCTATGGAGCAACTGGACCGAGGCGGGATGAACCTGGATATGACTTGGCATTGCAAGCCCGTAGTGGCATCATGAGCATTACTGGTGAAGCGAAAGGTG
>CAXAHE010000071.1:0-8658 GCA_963968475.1 uncultured Candidatus Poseidoniales archaeon
CGCTCATTGTGTATGTGTTCGTATCGTATTGGTCGATTGTGTTGATCGTAACAATATGTACTCCTGATGTCTTGAAGTTGAGGGTCATTGTTCCATCGATTGGATTGTACTTAGCCGCTCCTTGTTCGTCGGATGTGACGGTCATGAATGCTTCATTAGCAGGATTATCGACGTCTGTGAGTATTGCCATGAGATTGATTGTTCGTTGTGTATCAATCTTCAGTGTAATTTCTTCAAGACCAGTGAGGTCAAGACGAGGTGCGTCGTTGACTGGGTTCACCTTGATGAGAAGATCTTGGTCAGCGAATTGTTCTCCATCACTTGCACGAAGTGTAACGAGAACTTCTCCGTTGACATCGTCATCAACGGTTTCAAAGACAACGTTTGTTCCATCAAGAGAGACATCGAACACATCGTTGTTCGAGAGACCGACAATTTCAAGTTGAAGCATTGAAGCAGAAACTGAATTTCCTACATCATCTGTGTCAGAGAGGTAAGGGAGTAGACTGAAGATGCCGGTGGAAGCTTCGTCAACAACTTGTGTTGGAAGTGCTTGCCAACGTGGCTGTCCATTCTCAAGGACATTGAACAGAAGAGTTCCGTACGGGAGTTGGCCTTGGGATGAGTAATCTGCACCATCATCCATACTGATTTCGATACCTTGTGACCCGAGTGGGCAACCTTGAGTAGGCGTCCATGCGAAGAGAACTTCAATCTCAGTTGTTGATGGATGCCATGCTACAAATGAGGAGTCACTACTTGTAATAGACAGCGAACTCAAAGGTGTTTCCGGGTCGACAACAATCCCAGTCATGTCAACCTTCGTCGAGATATCGCAGGCGACTGGGCTTACTTGGTTTGGAGTGATGCCTGGAGCTGCGTTCATTAAATCAAATGCGTTCGTCGTGGTCGACCATGAAGAGAGTTGGCCTCGAGCATCAACTGCTCTTGAGCGAAGATCGTACTCTCCAGCAGCCATATCCATTGTGGGCAGAAGCGAGTATTCTCTTCCTTCATTTGCAGAGCCAATGTAGAGAATGTTCTGTCCACCTGTGACTATGGAATCTGCCCATAGGTTCTGTCCAGCAGGGGAGATTTCGACATCGAATGTCATTGTATCAATTGTATCGACGTTATCGTTGGCATCACCTTTTGCTAGAACTGAAAAGTAATTCCCACGGCTGATATCGGTCGTTCCCAAAACCTGTGGTGATTTCGAGGTTGGTGGACGATCGTGTTCCAAATCAGTGGTTCGGATATTGTTCGAAGTTACGCTTTCCCCAGTAGTATCGAGTTCAACTCCGAAGACCGTCTTCCAAGAATTAGATGGAAGCGAAGAAGTATCAAAGGACTGTTGTGCAGTCATTGTGCTTGAAGAACCAGTTGTTGTAATCGTGTTGATTGGCGTGTTTTGGCCAATGTAATTCTTTTGTCCGTTGAGTACGTAATAGAATTTGGCTGATCCACCACTGGTGTAATCAAGGTCTCCAGAATTAGCAATTGTTGCATCGAGGGTGATTATATCTCCACGGACATAGGACTCAGAAGTTGGTGAAGTAACGGTGAAGCTTGGTATTGACAAATCCATCTTCGGACCCATTGTTGAGTCGATGGCGTGGTAAACGTGAGGGCTTGTACCTCCTGCGGATACTTGGCTACCTGTCATCAAGACACCGACGACAATGGCTTTACTCAATCCACCAGGGACGACAGAAGAAGGAACACTCGACCAAGAAGTAGTTTGGGATGTTGCGGTTGGGGCAACGCTAGCGAATGAACTACCAGATCCAGAACTCTTGGATTTGTAGGTGTCACCAGAGGTTAGCCAAGCCATCCAACAGTTGTAACCGTGAGGGATTCCTGAAGAGTAGGAGTATCCTGTGCAGTCTTTGTCAACGAGAGCCGCATAGAGTTTCATGTTGTTAGCTGCGCTTCCAGAACCCGTGTATTTGTAGGTGATGTCGATATCATATGTGCTTCCAGATTGACTGATTGCTGCGGTCATTCCGTAATCATTGACGTTCGGGTGCATTCCACCGCCTGAGGAGAATAAGGTGTCATATGTGTCGTAGTTGGCTGAAGCGCCTCCTTGATTCTTGTCAGTTCGGTCACCGAAGTAAGCATCAGGAGCTCCACCAGTCGACCAAGCCCAGTTGTAAGGAGCAACATTTCCTGCACGGCTTGTGTCAGTGTCACCGTATGAAGCGGACATGTAGGTGATGTATACATATTCATCGGGATGGAGTTGTTTCACCGCATGGTGTGCATCAGAGCCACCTCCAGTCTTAGAGCAGTGTCCACAGTTGTCAGAGGAGATATATTGTCCAAAAACAACGTGTCCTGGACTCGTTGCTTGTGAAGCGGCTTTTACGTCTGTTTCATTTTCCAAGATTTTTGGTTCTTTATCGACAGGATTTGTAACAAAACCAGTTAATACACTTCCCACAAATATTATTACAATTGACAGAGCCATTGTTCGCATTGAGAGTTTCATGTTAGTACGGAAGTATAGACCATATATAATCCTATTACCCTCCTGTCAGTCCCACTTTCGTGATATTATTGGAAAAAAAACATCAAAATAGATTACATTGTGTAAACTAAAACAGAACCCCTATCGAAAAAACTGATGTCCTCCACCCGCTCGGATTAACCATGGATGACTACGAATCGGTTGCGTTAATGGAAGAAAATGGTAAGATTCACATCGTAAGCATGATCGACAACACCATCAAAATCAAAGGCATTGGTGTTGTCAATCCAGTCAAGGAATTTTCACAATTGAAAGATGGGGAAGAAACACATGTTGGTTCCAAAATCCTCCTTCGACTACCAACGCGGTTACCCGAACTTATCTCAGGAATGAAACGAAGGGCACAAACGATTGGTTCGAAAGATGCGGGCGTCCTTATTGCCCGTCATGGAATTGGGGCTGACGACATCGTGCTCGAAGCAGGATTAGGTTCAGGTGGACTTTCCATGCACCTAGCAAGGGTCATTGGACCAAGTGGGCATCTCATCACTGTTGAACCGCGTGAAGAACATGCGAGCGTTGGATTGGAAAATCTTCAGACGCTTTCCAAATGCATGGAAGAATTCCCTAATCATAGTCATATTGACGGGCGTATCGAAGATGTTGTCGAAGATATCAAAAAACATGCAGAACATGTTGATGCAATTCTCTTGGATCTACCCGACCACCCACCTGCAATTGAAGCCGTGGCATCTTTGCTAAATGTGGGAGCACGCATCTCCTGTTACTGCCCGGTAACCAGCCAACTCGAGAAAGCATGGATTGCATGTGAAGAAGCAGGATTGTATGTTGAGTGGGCTGGGGAGATAATCGAACGAGAATGGGGTAAAGCAAGCAGAGGCGGAGTACGTCCAGTCAATGGGCCTTTTGGTCACACTGCATTCTTATTGCTTGCTCAACGACGTAAGTAAATCAGAATTTAGGGGCAGACCCGTATTCAACAACTCGAATGTTCGACTCACATGTTGGGCAACTGAATCTGAACGGTGGATCATTTCCACCAGGAACCGCAAGCCTTGCTTCACAGGACGGGCATGTAATTCGACGATTTGTATCCATTCGACATTCATTCGGTCCCAGAGCATATTCCTTTTCTTCTTCCTCTTCGACTTCCTCTTCATCGTCTTCTGTAGATGGTTTGCTGGAAGGCGAACGGTATTTTATGACCAGTAGAGCAAGAGCGAATAAGACATAACCTGCTGCCATAATTTTGAATGTTGCATCGCCCCCAATTTCAATTCCAAGAATTGTAATACCTTCAGGAGGTTGAGCTTTTCCTGCCAGATCTACATCGATCACAGAAGATTCTGCATCAACGCTGCTTCCATCGACTTGAACCAATGCTCGTACTTTCAACTCTGCTGATGTGGCTTGTGTTGAAATTGCATTAAGGCGAACGACAAATATTTCCGAGGCACCTGGTGAAAGGGTGAACAAGTCTGTCTTTTCCCCAGCTGTATTGTTCCATTGAATATCGAAAACGCCATCTCCTACACCGAGTAAGGTTAGTCGTCCATTAATATCGATATTCGCGAGATTTGTTACGGTAACAGAAGTGGACGAACCGCCCATGTAAGGCACCTCTAGTGACGTAGCATCAACTGAAATTGATACAACCGATGTTGAGTCCCAAGATGCTTCAACATTGTAAGTGGCGACTTCACTGTACACGTAATCTGAACGTGCGGAGGATACGACTCGGAGGCTGAATGCATTTGTCCCTGCTAAAGCATCTTCGGAAACATCACAAGTCCATGGAAGAGGCGAAGAAGAGGCACCTGGTGAAAGGGTGACGGATTCAGCAAGAGTACATGTCAGCCCCACAGCACTTATCGAAAATTGATCAGCACTGTTCCCTGTATTTGTTACAGAGACTGTACCGTCGATTGTACCACCAGCCACGGAGGAATCATCATTGACAAGAATGGTCAAGTCTGCACCTGCATCCATTGAAAAGAGAGTGATAAGAACGAAGTCTGTCGCCTCTGAATCGAGGGTGGAAGTAACTTGTATGTTGATTGGAAGACCTGTTTCAGGAGCCCCTGTAGAGGACTCCCTCACGCCAAGAACAATTGTTTCGGATTGACCCACACCAAGAACAACCGAAGTTTGGGATAATGAAAGTTCGAAATATGTCGAAGATTCACCAGATTCAAGGGAAAGAAGGAACGTGTCTTGCATTGTACCGATGTTGGTCACTTCGATCGTGACATTTGTAATTGTGGATGGGCCAGCAATGGCTTGATTGATGTTCGCATTGAGTTGTGCTAGGCTTCGATCGATAACTTGCAGTTCAAGGGGGAGTAGAGAATCTGGTGCCTCTGATACGAGGCGTATCGTCAGTGAATCGGAACGTGCATTGACAGCAGCAGAGGCTGTAACATTCAACTGACTGACATACAATTCTCCTGATGCAAGTGTTATCGACGATACGTCGCTTAATTCAGCACTAACGCCTCCAGGCAAGCCTGAAATCGTGAAGGTAGTTAGTGAAACATTGGAGGTTCCTATGTTCTCAATAACGATATCAATCGAAGCAGTTTGACCAGGTTGAACCACTATTCGTCCATCAAGAGTACCTGACAACTCTAACTCCAGCACAGGTTGAACGTCAAATGGCAAGGTTGTGGTTACTGTTTGAAGAGAGTCATGAGTTACTGAGACGGTTCGTTCGTTAAGTCCAAGAGAACCAGAGGCTGCTATTGCGCTCAATGTCCACGTAGCAGACTGTCCAGAAGCAACCGTCACTGAGGATGCCGTATCCAAGGTCAGAGCAACGTGAGCGGAGGCATTACTTGCGATTTGTAATGAGAACGTTTCAGTTTCGCTCCCAGTATTGAAGACTCGCACCTCAAGAGTTTCCTCTAACCCTGGAGTGAGAAGCATAGCCCCTGATGGGCCTTGAACGGTAAAGGATACTTTTCGGTCAACTTCAAAAGAAAAATCGCGAACAAAAGAAACCGAAGAATCTTCAGAGAGCGTATTGATTATTCGAACTGAGCAAACGTCCCCTATATTGCCGCTACTCCCCACATCAACAGCAAACGGTATGGTTGCGACCTCATCGATTGCCAACGTCGTCTCTGCTGTAAGTAATGCTACGGTGCATGGCCCACTTAGCACCGACAATGAGTGCGAGTATGTTGATTCGATTGTACCTTGGTTTGTTATTGAAAGCGTGGTATTGGTCTGCCCCCCGGGAATAAACTCATCTGTGCTAGCCAAGAAGTCCACTTGCAAATCATACGTGGCTTGTACATCAATAACGATCAGAGTGGAAGTGGAGAGATTACCCATCAAAGAACCTGCATGCAAGCGCACACCTGTAGCGCCAGGAAGCGCATCGGAGGGTATTGTAATTCTCAGTGTAGAGGATTCTTGATTCTGAGCGGATAAATTCTCAATTTGGTCGTCAAGCCATCGCACTTCCCATCCAGACGGCAAGGCTGAGTGCTGATTCATTGACTGGATTGCTCCTGATGTTTCCCATGGATAGTCGTATTCAGATGAACCATTGAACACGACTTCAGCGGCTGTTTGTTGGAGCGTTAGTCGCAATGCAGCATCCATTGTTGTATTGTCTGTTAATCCGACTGGGGAATCCCCGGTGAGAGCAGAAAATAAGACACATGCTGCGAGATATGAACCCGATGTCGAAGGATGGCTTCCATCACTTGAGTACAGGCCATAAAACGTCGATGTAGGTGATTGTGGATTGCCGCCGGAGGCTACGATTGAATCGTGAATATGCTTGAACGCTAATCCAACAGGAGCAATGTAAACATCAGCAGATGTCTGAGATGAGATATTGTCTCTGTAATCGATGTACCCCTGTTCAAGTCGGTCTTGCATAACAGTGTAATTTGAGAACAATATTGGATTGGTTGCATCACCACTTCGACGACCCCAAGTCATCATCAACATGGTGGATCCTCCTTCTGTATCAACACGATCTGCTAAATCGATGCTTGCATTTTTACTAGCAATCCAATTCGAATTCGAACGTAAAAATCCAGGGATTTGTGATTGGTCTTGGAGAACGACTGTATCCCAAACACCTGATGCGAGAGATACATTTGCAGCACTTGAGGAAGTATTCACATCTGACCAGTGCCCTGCAAGAGTTTGGCCACCAGGGCTGAATGCAGAGGTATTGCTCGGACTACCCGCACTTCTCAGCATTTCTTCCACCATTGATGACAAGCCATTTTGAGCAGTATATGAATTCCCGAACATCAGAACATCACTGACCGACATTGACCATGAGGGAACGGAAGAAGTCGTATTGGAACCAGAATTGTTCGAAGTATAATTCGTCCACCATCCCGATAAATCAGGCTCTTCTTGGACGCTTAGAAGGTATGAGTCTGTCACTGAACCAAGATTTGATACAGGTAACTGCACATCAACCGATTGGCCAGGTTGAATTGCAAGTAACCCATTATCTCCTACGCCACTCGCATCTATTGAAGGATGGTAAACAATGGCCACTGAAACATATACATCAATAGTCGATGTTGCTACTCCGTCGGTTTCGTTTACGAACAACGTGAACATTCCATTATCGGAAGGTGTTGCTGATTCAAGAAGCTGAACGACAATTGTCGTCGACGTATTGTAGGTTGGGAGAACATTAGAAACAGTTGCAGTGGTGGGTGTTGCGGACCAAACGTTGGACAAACTAGTTGTGGATGATTCCACTGAATACGTCTCAATTGATGAGCCGTTGTTTTCGATAACTAGGGAAAGGTTGACCGATTCCCCTGGAATAAGGATCATATGTGGCGTGTCAACAGAAAGCACGATTGCTGAATCTGCTTTTGCTGTGAATGCAAGCGGAGAGGCACTTGCTGCAAGCATCAAAAGGACCAAAACTACGGCACGTGAGTGAGTTTTCGACATGGGACCACTTCAAGCGAGGTGCCCTTAGCACTTGAGCGAATCGGCTATTAGACGACAAGAGACTTCAGAAATTCGTCAGATTTTCAATTCGTGAAGCATCCAGGCGTTCCCAAGGGAAATGGCCTTCATCTGTAGCATGGCGACCGAAGTGACCGCCAGCAGCAGTTACTTTGTAAATCGGACGAAGTAGATCCAGGTCTTTGGCAATAGCAGCTGGTCTGAAATCAAAAGTACTCTTAACACGACGTGCGAGTTCTGAATCAGAAACGACCCCCGTTCCAAACGAATCTACCATGAGACTGACTGGTTTTGCAACGCCAATGACGTAAGCAAGTTGAATCTCAAATCGTGTAGCAAGGCCTGCTGCAACAACATGTTTAGCAGCCCATCGTGCCGCATAAGCTGCACTTCGGTCTACTTTTGATGGATCCTTGCCACTGAAGGCACCTCCACCGTGCCGCCCCATTCCACCGTACGTATCGACAATGATCTTTCGTCCAGTCAATCCAGCATCTGCATATGGGCCACCTGGATCTGCAAAACGACCTGTCCCGTTGACGATGAGAGTATACTCTGAGGAGAGAAGCTCAGAAGGGATTACGTATTCTACAACGTGTTTTTGGATTTGTTCCCGTACATGTTGAAGTTCTTGCTCGACAGAACCATCGAATTGGTCTTTCAGATGTTTATCGTGTTGAATTGCAACAATGACCGTATCGACTCCAATGATTTCACCTTGCTCGTTGTAGGCTACTGAGACTTGTGATTTCCCATCGGGTCGAGCCCATGGTAGGATGTTTTCTTCACGTACTGTCGTCAATCTTCGAGATAAACGTTGAGACAGTGCAGCAGAAAGAGGGAAATATCGTCCTTTTAACTCGTCATATTGTTCAGTTTCGGTGCAAGCAAAACCGAACATGAGACCTTGGTCACCTGCGCCTTGGGAATCAAGTGTCTGCCGATCGACACCCTGATTGATGTAAGCAGACTGGGTGGTAACATAGACCAAAACATCACACAAATCCGGATTCGTAGCATCCATTCCAATGGCATGCGAATCATAACCGATGTTGGCTGCTGCTTGACGAGCAATGGCTTCATAATTTGGAGCAGGTGCGTCCAGAGACACTTCTCCTGCAAGGATGATTACGCTCTTCTCGTCCATCCCTTTGACGCAGGTTTCAACTGCAACGCGTGCATTTGAATCAAGCGCAAGACAAGCA
>CAXAHE010000072.1:0-8515 GCA_963968475.1 uncultured Candidatus Poseidoniales archaeon
CCCCTATATGAAGCACACGCCATAATTCATGCTACTGCGGGAATAGTAAAAAGGTCTCGAATCGGGGAAATCCTTTCAAAATTCGACGTGTTTTTGCACCATTCGCCCAAAGCAATAACAACCCCTTGATGCACAATATGGACAATGAGTAGCGTAAGCCATTCCAGAACGGAACAATTCTTGCCAGCACTTGGCATGGTTCTACTCATGATCCTCACCTCCCTTAGCCAGATAGCCATAGGTTCCTTACAAGCCGAAGAGAGTGTGGCAAATAGTACTGACAATCCATGGAATCCAGTCGACCAGCCGTGGGGCCAATATGGAGGAGTTCCCACTAGGAATGGCACAATGCCAATTCATTCAGAAGACGGTGGCCCAGGTACAGGATCTGTAGATTTAGTCACCTCTCTCGCCAGTATCAATGATCCCGTCATCAATTGGGTTGGATTAGATGATGATATAGGTTCAGATGCATACGGATCCATTATCGGAAACTTTTCGGGTAACTTAGACGCTACATTGGGAGCAAAAGACCGCTGCACACCTCTCGGCCTTTTTGCTGTAGTCCTTCATGACAGCACAGGAACATCTTCGACGAAACTATCACTCATCGCAGGTGATGATGCAAGTATAGCTTGGCAAGTGGACTTGGGAACGACAAAATCAGCACGGTCAACGCCCGTTTTGGTGGACGTCGACCTCGATGGCACAACTGAAATCGTTGTTGTTTATGACACTGAAAGTGCTCTAAATGTAGACGTCTGGTCCCCTGAATTAACCTGTGATGAATCCGGCTGGCAAACAGGGGGGCATTCGAATGAAGTCACATGGTCTTGGTCAGATTCAGATCTCCGAATAGGAATCACAAGCCCTCACGCACCAACAAGAGAAAGCAATCATCTTTCGGTTACACAACCACTCCTTGCTGATCTAGAACTTGATGGGCAACCTGAACTCGTTATTTCCGCAGTAGATATTAACTCCGAAGACCCACAAATAATGACAATTCCGTTGAGTTCCACTACACCAACTGCACCATCATGGGAAGTCATCCTAGACAGAGGAACGCATCCCAGCGATCCAGCATGGGCCCAACTTGATGATTCCAACACTGCAGTCGTTGCAACCACTATTGATGAAAATTCAGGGAATATGTGGATTTGGCGGCTTGATGGCGCAACAGGTTCTAATTCATGGGGTCGAGTTGCAATTACCGGTACTGATTTTGACGATGATTCACCTAGGCTGAGGCTCCCTAGCCCTGTAGTCACTCAACTTGACAATGATGCAGCCCCTGAAATGATATTGACAGTTCCTACAGATTCAAATGGAGGAACCACTGGATATGGGGCTAGATTTGTTGGAATGGAACTCACCTCAACCCAAGAGATTTTTTCATTCCGTGCACAAAATGGATTTGCTGATGCTCCACCTTTACCTATTGACACAGATGCTGATGGTATAGACGATCGCCTTTGCTGGGTCACTTGGTACTCTACATCATCTTTCTCATTCGATCGCGAGGGAATGGTAGGTTGCCACGACTTAAGCAACGACCCTCCTACCAAGGAATGGTCTAAAGTCATGAATCGAGGAGGTTCTGGAAATTCGAATGATGAAATCGCAGTTTCTCCTCCTTCTCTAATGGATATTGATGGTGAAGATGGCGATGAAATTGTCGTAGCTTTTGGAAGGAGAGTTTTTGCATTTGAAGGAGACACTGGCTTCACTGATGAAGTGTCTGAAGGATGGGATGAGCCTTTGGCCATGCCTCACAGAGTTTGGTCAGCACCCGCCTTCGCAGATATGGATGGCGATGGTTCTTTGGATATGTTACTCGGAGACACACTCATTTCCCAAAGAGCATTAGATTTGGCACCACTAGAAGATTCGAATGGCATATCATTCAATCCTGCATCTCCAGACCCAGGTCAAACATTGACAGTTACTGGTCAATTCGCCAACATTGGGACATGGGAAAATGAGGATAGTATTGATTGTGTCTTGCGCATGAATGGAAACGAGATATCACGAGTTCGTGTTGATGATCTTCAGCCTTTGTCACCAAGTGGAGACGGTGGACCATCTACGTTTAGCGTGGATGTAACTGCAACATTGGGATCACATTTGTTTGAATTGGTTCTCGATGTGAATGATAACTTAACAGAAGCGAGAGAAGATAATAACATCGAACAAATTGTATTAAACGTCGTAGAACCATATGCAGTACTTATTCAGTCTCCAGAAGAAGTCACTAGGGTGAATCCCGGTATGAGCCAGGATGTTGAAATATCCCTTTTAGCCACTGGGTCAAGAAGTGCCGCATGGTCAGTTACTTATGATACAACTAACCTTCCACAAGGGTGGAATGTAGCTCCTCAACAAGGCACATCGCTTACGGGAATAGAACTAGCACCATCTACATCTGTGGCCCTCACATTTGTTGCAACACTTCCACTTGATGCGTTAGGCGATGAAGATGGATATATCGACATCACTGCCACACTTGATATCGACCAGTCTGTTAACACGACACTTTCAGTACCGATCGAAGCATTGAGGACAAGAGGACTTTCTTTGGTGGGGCCTGAAGGTCTGAGTAGTTCTCACGGATATGGGATTCCTGGCTACACGGCCGAAGCCTACGTAATGATAGAAAATCTAGGGAATGCTCAAGAAACCACAACCTCCATTGATTGGACAAATCCATCTTGGGGAGGCACTCCGGTCCTGAATAACGGCGTTGACAATGTCTACTCAATCACATTGCAACCAGGGGAAAAAAGAGAATTAACGATTCATCTCGATGTACCTTCTTCAACGAGTCTTGGCACTTCGACAATAACAACTCTAACCACGTGTATCGGGAGTGGAGATGAGACATTATGTCGTTCCCTTGAAGTAAATCTAACGTCAGTTGGCTCACACACCTCACCAGTGCATATTCGATCAGTTCCATCAACCGTTACATCCTTTGAAATTAAGGCATTAATCCCTACAAGTGGAACGTTATCATGGGACCTAAACAATGCTGGCGTATATCTCCAAAGTTGGCAATGGAATGCTACATCTGGAGCCAACATTAACAATGGTATATTGGAAATCACCGGAGCATCTGGGACCTTGGCTATTGCTTCACTTGAGGTATACATACCAACTGATGCCCCACCTCAGAGGCTTGTGTTCAATACACCCGAGAATGGGCCAGTGAATCATCACGACTTTTTGCTAAGTGTTCACGTATTGCAGATACACCGTTCTGCAATTAGTATAATCGATCCTGCCCCATCGACGGAACCTGCTGGATTTAATGTGAGTATTCCACATCAACTGCTCATTCAACTTGACAATCCAGGAAACGGAGAAGATACATATTTACTCAGTGGGAGAGTAGTACCTTCTGAACAAATTGCCTCAGATGATGTTCAATTCACCTTTTTCAATCCTCAGAGGACCCTTGCACCTTTAGCCACTACCATCATGCCTGTAGAGATAACACTCAACCCCTCCATCCCCGCTGCAGAACCCTTTGAAATAGAATTCATATGGTCTTCCATTGTCAATGAAAGTGTATCTGCTTCAACTAAATTACTGGTTGAGGCAGAACAGCGACATTTATGGGAAATAACACCTATGGATGGACAAATTATGCAAGTATTACCGAATCAAGAATTTGAATTTGGAATTCAAGTCAAAAACATCGGAAACTTTGTTGATACTCTCCAACTCGTACCCCAAATTAATATCACCACAACAGCCAATGATACGTCTGTATGGAATGTACATCAACCTGCAGAGTCCTTAGAACTCAATGTCAATTCATCACAAGTTCTTCCAATTGTTCAGATGATTCCATTCGCATGGGAGGATAGTACCGCTAAAATCACGTATAAAATTGTCTCAGCCGGGTATGATCTCGGGGAATTCAATGTGACGCTCGAAGTCCAGAAGACAGCTAAGTGGCACGTTAATCTTGCAAATAGTACTCTCGAAATATTACCCGGTGGAGACACAATTCAGGTAGAAGTTGAACAACTTGGAAATTCTCCAAGCACTCCTTATTTCACGAAATCAGGCCAGGGCTGGAATACAACTCTCCCAGATGGAATGCTGATGGAGCCTGGCCAAACCGAACTCATCGACATATTTGTTGAGTCACCCGAAGGTGCAATCGCAGGGCAAGTAAATATTGTCAAAATCCGAGTCTCAGATGGATCAGGTCAAGGATTAGAGGAATTTGAGATTCCTGTCAGGGTAACACCTTCTCCAAATTTTGAACTCAATGCAAACCAAACATGGTTTGTTAATGAAGAAGGAGGATTCCCTCTCGCATGGATGGAGAACACGGGCAATACGATGAGCTACGTGACTCTAGCACTCGAAAACCTACCAGCAGGATGGAACATATCAGGAGTACAATCTGCATCATTATCACCTCATGAAGCACGTGGCATACCTTTTGAGATCATTCCCCCTACAAATTGGGATAAACAACCTCTGGAAATAGAACTCAAAATAATCCATCCAGAATTAGGATTGTATATGGAATCGATTACAGTCAGTTACTCTAATATTTCATTCGCAACTACACCTGTATTATCTGGTTCGGCTGGCTCAAGCCAAGCATTTTCTTTGCATTTGAATTCTAATATTTCGAGCTCGATAACAGTCCCTGATGCTACGATGAACCAAGATGAATATCGCCTTATCCTAGAAGAGGGAGTACATTTAGGAACCGTGTCATCAACTCCCGATGTCATACAATTCGTCAAGATTGGTTCCTTATTACCACAGATATCAGCATCCTGCCAGTTCATTTCGAATGTGTTCCAAGAACTAGGCAGAACTCCGTTAACAGGCACAGTAATTTCATGTAGCGTGAATGGAGATGTGGATGATCAGACACGATTGACATTCATTGCATCCACAAATACAGGTGAAACAATTCCACTCGAACTCGGTTCCTTCACAATTCAGAAAAATGAGTCAAGAGTTGTCAATCTATCGGTCAATCAGTGGGACCCTGAACCAGGACAGTTGGTGATTCGTGTCGTTGGTTATGATGGTAATGGAGTGGAAGTTATTTCAATTGAAACGGCACAGGTATCGAGGCAATCTAATTGGAATGTAGGGATAGCAAGTTTCAGTGCCACTGGAGATCTTGATATCGCTATTAGTCGTACTAATTATGAGGTTCTTGGAGATATAAATTGCATACTGACCGTAACAAGTAGTACAAGTTCATATCAAATTGAGCGGATAGTGGATGTAGAAGGCTCCCAATTTGCACCTATTGTTAAAATCCAAAACCCAGAGATATCTGACAGGGAATCTTTGTCTGCAACGATAGATTGCAACTCTCCCTTTGACGTCGATGATAATCCATCAGATAATACTGCTACAGCAATTTACGTTGAGGAGACTCCAAGTTTAGTAACAACGAATAATCTCCTATGGGGAGCAGCCATTACAATACTCATCGTCGGAGCATATGTACTCGTAATGCAAAGGAAAGAGTCTGAAGTGTTACAAGAAAAAATCCGTGCCAAACCTAAGACACCAAACACTGAAGGAAATCAAGAGGTAGATGAAATAGAGGCAATTGAAGATGACATGTCTCTTGAAACATTTGAACAAGAAATAGAATTGGAAGAAGAACCAGTATCGCTCGTTGAGGAGATACCTCAATTGGAAACAGATTTGAGTCCATCAGGTCGACTTGATTCAATCAGACAGGAATTAGATCCTGATGTAGAGGTTATAGATACAATAAGTATTGAGGAACGAATGTCAAAGTTCTTTGATTAAGCGGTGATTACATACCTCAATAGGTATGATGCAGTGCGAGGGACATGAACCAATCGAATTCGAGTACGACTGCGTTTTATACGTTAGACGGATGTGTTTCCGAGAATCTTGATGAAACATTTCAAGCACTACTCGAAGTTCGTGGTGGAGACAACCATTTATGGAACAAACTCGTTAATCGAGAGGGGTTTTCATTACGATTGAAGCAACAAGGGTTAGATGAGATTGATGATCGAAATAATATCACATGGGATGATGCAACCTTATGGTTTACATCTGTACGAATGTTGAACAGAGATTCAACACCAATCATGCTAGGTGAAAACAAAAACAGAGAGAGATTTGGCAGGTTCCCCCATCATACCGGTTCATCCTTGCAGTATATCTTAGACAATATATTGTCAATACCAAGCCAAGCCGAAGGATTGTACCAAGATTTAGTAGAACATTTAGAATATCTTACAGAAAGATGTTCGGAGATGAATACTGGGCACAACGAATTTCAATCAGGAAAAGCTGGATTAATGATATTAGGATACCTCACGTTTGAGGAAGTAAAATCCTTGAGATCTATGCTTCTAGGAAGCGGTTGGATGGTATCACGAGAAGAGCCATTGGATGGAGGGGTCAGAGATGCTGTGCGTCATCTAAATGCTCTTTTAATGGCGGCAGAAAGGAGAGGTGCAGGCCTTATCCACAGGAAACATGAGTGATTAAAATTGACCAGAGGTCAAACGCTCATACATTGATGAATAAAGAGAGGCGGTCTCATCGATAACACTCTGCGGTAATGCAGGAATAGGTGGATCAACTGCACCAGAATCCCGAGCAACTTTCAATTCGGCTTGATGGCCTGAATTAATATAGTGTGTTCGAACAAATTCTTTTGATAATTCAATGCATTCACCATTGGAGTATGCTTCAGCATCCCACCAGCGATCTTCATCGAGAGTTCCAAAGGTATCAACAAGAACAACCTTACGACCAGGTCCCAAGGCAAATTCCTTCTTTCCATCAACATGGATAAGTCCATTCTTAGCAGCTTCTCTTTCAATAATTTCATCTACTTTCAAGGCAGCTTGTACAATAGAATCAAATTCTTGATCGGTGATGTTTGAAATCTGAAGGGCTTCTCCACGGTCTATGTTACGGTCAAATGCTTCGAATTTAGTTGTCACTTCTACGAATGGTTCTGAAAGTTTTACGCCATATTCAGCATCATGTGCAACTCCAAGAGATTCTGCAGTAAGTTCTCCCCGTTGGAAACGACGCCATGCTGAGCCAGAGAGATAGTGGCGTACAATGAATTCTAGAGGTACAAAGACCCATTCAGCGTCTCTCGAGATTGCCCCTGGTTCTTTAATGACCTCAACTTTACGAACGAGGCAACGATCAGGCGCATTCAATTCTACTAAATGAGTTCCACAAACACCTTCTTGTTCAACTAATTTGAACCAATGAGCAGTCGTGCGGTTAAGAGATTCCCCTTTACGGGGAATAAGTGATGGGATAATTTGGTCAAAGACAGATATTTGATTTGTGAATCTAAATTCTAAGATATCCGGGTCATCGGTAGACCAAACTTGCTTCACTTTCCCTTGATAGAGCATTTCACCCATGTGTAACAACCAAAAGGAGAGGCTATTGAACATTCTTATTGTACAAACTCAGATTAAACCCAGAGCGTCTTCGATGCGGTTGAGTTCGGGACCTGTAGTTTCACTTCCAGCAAGAGCACCATTATTCGATGCACAGATACCTGCACCAACATAAGGAGAACCAAAAGATACAGTACCGACCATGGGTGGTACACCTAGTATTTCTTCAATCAGAAGAACTTCCTCGGGAGCGACATCTGGGTGGAGAAGCACGCCTTGACTATTCACTACACCGAGGCTGCCAACAACGTCTTGTCCTCCAATCGTTGTAGAAATAATATCGACACCAAGAACTTCTGAAAGAATCTCGAGGCCATCCTTTGGAATACTTGGAGATGCCACACAACCTTGTTCGTTGACGAGCAACAAATTACCAGCAGTATTCACACCACCTTCCATAACGACGACATCACCATAGGCGGTTAAAGCATCAATATCAGATTCTGTGGCGATATCTGCGACGGCCATTCCATTTGTATTTCCAGCTAGGAGTGCACCAATGAGATTTGAACCACCGATCGAGATAGGTGCAAGTTCAAGCCCTACAACGTGTTCTAATGTCTCAAGAGTTGGGGTTGGTAACTCACGAGGATGAAACAATACGTTTCCAACAGAGGCAAGATGGATACCAATTTGATCAGACCCATGAATGTCAAGGGTATCAATTGGCATGTTTATCACTCCGTGTGGATTCTCAAAGGTGGTATGGAACCTTGGAGTAGGAAAAAAAGATCGGAGATACCAAGAGGAAAGGAGTGGGGCACAGTGACCGCCGTTCCCGTGGACTCTCGTACCACAGTATTGGGACAGACGCAGGAGGGCTTGACTTCCGGGTTCGGGATGAGACCGGGTAAACTCCACCGCTATGACCGTGCACCCATCTCCTTTCGAATCGGATATGGACGCGACTATTGTCGCATCGGTGAATTGGCATGAATTATTAGACGAAGGGCACTCGAGGTGCGGATACATAATGAAAAAGATGCTCGAACAGTTAGTGCTGCTGGACTGAATACGTCGCCGAAGCTTCGTACTTACATCCGCAGTCT
>CAXAHE010000073.1:0-8503 GCA_963968475.1 uncultured Candidatus Poseidoniales archaeon
AAGGAGGGAGTCTATCTCTTCATCAAAATAAGGACTTGTAGTAATTATTGTATGAGCAGCGATCGAACCCGATGAAGGATCACCAAGCATCTTAGCCACATCCAGAAGCAAGGAATTCTCATTCGACAAACGCATCATTAGAATGGAAAACGCACGTTGCTTCCATTCAGAAGATGTTCTTGCCATACCGTTAATCAACGACTTGATGTCCATTGAATGAGGGTCGAGGAGGTCAACCCATCCATTCGCTAGTATCGCGTGGAGGCGCTGCCAACGCGAATTTCGTTCAGACATTGGGCTTGCAATCCAAGAAGCCAATGGGTTTGTTCGTTCTATTGAATTTGAAAACGTTGAATCTCCGGTGGGATACATCCGCATGGCTTTTCGCACGAGTGCAATAGACTGGGATTCTTCCTGAGAAGTATCGCTTAGTGTCTGCTCATTCATACCACCTGAACCATGCCAATCCAGAAGTTCAGCGGCATTAATTGGGAGCAGTTGCCGACTCGTCTCAGGTTCAGTACGAACATTTGAACGATCTAATTGAATGTTTAACTCCAAAAGATTGTGTAAACGATAGGATACGACAGCAAGTTGAGAAGTCCCCTGCAATGTTGAGGTTTTGCTTGAGATGTTGAGAGGCTCACCTCTCGAAGTGATAAGCGCCCGACATCGTCCAGAAGCGAGTAAGCGATCGAGTAAATGCTGTTCATTGGCTCCCGCCCATGGCCATTCAACGATACAATCGAGTGTTGTTGATTCCAACAGCCACTCAATGATACAGGCTGCTCCATTTTGAGATACGCCCTCTAGAAGAATCACATCCACGGCCGTTGAGTGTTCTGACCAACTTCGATCACCAAAATCAGCAAGAAGAGAACGGCGAAGGTGAAGGTTCGGTTGCTGGCCTCTCCCCGAGAGCAACCATCGTTTCAATGAACGGATGCGAGCATTTCGTTTTACATTTGAGAGACGGGGGTGCCTCCTCCTCATCCACATACTTACCAAGTCTACTGGCAGCGAACGATCTTGTGCATATGCAATTGATTCGGTCATTAATTGCGCCCGATCACCAAGAGATGAGACGAGAAGGTTACGATCAACTGCGGATGGTAAATGTGCATAGAGACCTCGTTCTGGAGAGACTTGATAGGAGGTTCCTTGCACAGAACCGATACTATGTTCTCCGAGTCGTAATTGTGTTGGGCCTGTATCTGAACGTATATTGAGATCTATCCATGCGCCATCGGGTACATTCCATGCTTCAAATTGTTCAAGTAAACGGAGACGAACAACACCTACGCTTTCCTCACGGTTGACCCATGCAGTTAACGTGCCTTCCTGGAGTTCAGGAGGAGAAGTCGTGGATTCAAAATGTTCCAAGTCAAACCAATGTATTTTTTCACCACGTTGGACTGCCCAAAGGCCCCCCTCTTTTCCGATGGAAACATTTTCAATTTTGGATTTCAATAATTCTGTTCGCTTGGGTAATTGAAAGAGTCTCGAATCAGGTGTTTGCAAAATCCCCAGGACAATACTTGTACCGTCACTTGATAGAACCACAGCATTCTTCTCAGGAGGTATTTGGCGAGTATATTTTTTTAATCTTCCAACGAGATCCATAAGAAGACGTCGAGCACCATCCTCTGTCAACCGATGCACTGCGCCACGGATTGAGGCGCCATCGTCGCGTTGTACCGCTCCTGATTCTCGAAGATTTCGCATAGCTAGGGATGCGTGAGGCATTGCGATACCCAAAGATGTCGAAGCTTGACTCACCGTCCCCCCGCCATCGAGGAGCCAATCTAGAATACGCCTCTGATAGCGGCTTCTAATGGTCGAGGATGGCACAAGAGGTCACCTTTGCCCTTCCCAAACAACAATGATTCATAGAGATTACTATGATTATGATTAATTACTTACATATAGTTACGTATTTCCACTGCAAACGTGAGAAATCACTTACTGTAAGAGGCATTCCGTGTAAAAAATACACCCGACCCAGTCATGAACGGTAACAAACTCTTGCATTGTTGGAGGAACGGTTATATGAGTGGCCTCGCTCCTTTGTTTCAGCGACATCGCCTAATAGCGAATAGCGAAATCATAGGAGGACAAAATAATGAAAACTGTACGCATACGAGAAAAAATCAAGAAATTTTTGGGAGACCGACCGCGAAACACCGCTGAGATCCTGGAACACATCAACAGCACCATGCGTCACGGCACAACAAGTCAACAACTTGGTAACGTTCTCTCAAAGGACAAAGACATCGTAAAGGTCGGCTACATTAAGCGTTCAGGCATTCTTTCCGGCGGATACGACATCTGTGAATGGGCAACAAGAATTTGGGTTCAAGATCACTGCCCTGGATGGTCAGAAGGCACTCCAATCATTATCGACCAACAAGGTAACATCACCATGGGCGATAGTCTAACCAAGAAGTGAATAGATATCCACACAAGCTGATACCTCTTAGAGACAAGTGGCCATTTAGTATCAATAAGCGTAAGCTTCGCCTGTCTGAGCATTACGAAAATAACATTTTGTTGTTTGATTTAATATCAAATCAAAATAATCTTCAAGCGTTGTTGAAGATATCTAAGGCATCATCAACTGAAGCGCCTTGGCTGATAATCGCATGGCAAGCCGCAGTCATTCTGACTGCTTCTTCTGTCGACTTTTGATGAATGTTTCGACCAGTAGCTGCACCACGGCAACCGCTGACGTTGATCTGATCCCACAAGCGTTGTAGGAATTCCTGAGGAGGTAAGGTTCCACCTCCAGAGCAAATAATTCCACATCGACCTGCTGCTTCCACTGCAATCTTGAGAGATTCTGGTTGAGTCATTCCCTCCCATGCACGAGGATAGTTGACCTTAGCAAAGTCAGCACCAATACAGGCTGCAACACCAGCTGCTCCTGAGATTAGTTGAGGGTCTTTTTCATCAGTTACTGCTTTTCCACGAGGATACATCCAGACAACTGAAATCATGCCTTCTTCGTGTGCTTGTCGAATAAATTGAGCTGCTTCGGTCATCATTTCATGTTCGTATTCGCTTCCAATGTAAATCGTATAACCAATTCCAACGACATTGATTCCGTTTGAAACAAGGGACATAACGTCATCCATGTCCCACATTGCAAGACTAATTGGATCTCGTTGATCAGTCTTAACAAGATGCGATTTGGAATTCAGTTTTACCAAATAAGGGACGTCAGGGTGGTCTTGAGCGTAAAGTGAAATCAATCCACCTTGTGCTGCAAGTACGCCTACAGTCCCATCTTCATGAGCACGTGCCCCTATTTCGAAAAGATGACCTGGATCATTCGATGAGAGTGGAATCTTTACGCCTCCATCATAGAAGTCATCGTTCATATGTTCGATTTTTTGATCACAGGCAAAGAGATTCATTGAACCGGTGCCACATGTAGCAGCCATCAAATTATCAAGATAGGTTTCCACTAAATCGTCAGGGACATCCCCTGGAACGCTATGATCTGCCATTTTGAATCACCCAGTTTCATTGACCAGTGAAGTTCGCAACACGCTTTTCGACGTATGCTGCGATTCCTTCCTTAGCATCAGTTGAGTTGAACAGAGATGCTTGGAGTTCTCTCTCAAGAGCAAGATGGTATTCGAATGGGATTTCAGGACCGGTTTGGCATGAACGCTTGATGTTTCCAACAGCCTTTGTAGCCTTGTTCGGTAAAGTGAATTGACTGCACCAGTCAAGGACATCTTGACGGAAATCAGCAGCATCGCCTTCCCAGATATGATTGATGAGGTTATGAGAATGCGCATCCTCAAAGGACATCAATTCTCCAGTAACCATCATTTCGAGGGCTTTGGCCTTACCAATCAATCGAGTCAATCGAGCAGTACCGCCAGTACCAGCAAGAACACCGAGGTTGATTTCAGGAAGTCCTACTTTACCAGAGTTCTTTCGAGCGATGCGAATGTCTGCTGCCATAGCGATTTCGAGTCCGCCACCAACAGCGTGTCCGTTGATTGCACAAACAACAAGTTTGGATGTTTGCTCGAATCGTGAAAGTGTTTCATTAGCGTGAAGACAGAAATTGTATTTGAAGCCTGGAGTGACACTGTTAAGCATCTGGATGGATGCTCCTGCGGAGAAGAACGAACTGCCATTTCCGGTCAAGACGATGACGGAGACGTCATCATCGAAACGGGCCTTAATGACTGCTGTGTCAATATCGCACATCATACCGTGCGTATACGTGTTTGGAGAACGGTCGTTTGTTTCGCCCAGAGGTGAACCAGATGCGTCACTGGCCAGTTCAATGATTGCAATACCATCGATGGCGGCGTAGTTCACAAGTTTGTTCGGCATGGCTTCGAAGTTGAGTTCGCTCATGTCCGTTCCAAATCGAACCGCATTATGAACGAATCGCCCCAGTCATTCGCTCGAAATACTGCTTTCATCGGAATCGTTAGCAAAGGAAGTCTTACCACCTGAACGTCGGATTTCAGTCCACTGCGTCCCAATAGCAGAGGCTTCTTCCGAGGGTTCCCACTGGTCACGAGCCTTGGCTTTTCGAAATGGCATTCTTCGAACGCCTCTACCCATTGATTTTGGATCTTTTCGCAGCATGAATGGTGCTACAAGATGGTAAAGCAGAGACTTGTACCACCGTGGCCGGAACAAACCCCCAACCCAGACAAGACCATCGCCACGCTTTGATTGACTTTTCATCCAATTCTTACACATTCGTTTGAACGTACGATCGCCAACTCGGTTCATGAGCCAACGATTCGCAACACTGGTCCGTACATAAGGGAGAAGTTGTTTTCGAACTTCTGTTTCATAATCACATTCTCCAAGAATGTCGCGAGCAGCAAGAACACCTGACCAAACTGCCATCCGCATTCCAAAGCCCCACATGAAGTCTTGAAGACCTCCCGATTCACCGATGTAATAGCGTCCGTCTTGCTTGTAGCGTTCATTTATGGTAAAGTCACCTTTTCCACCGACTCTCTTAATCGGCTTGCGATTCAATTCAGGATAGTGCTTATCGTACCAAGCGATTGTTTCATTGAGGAATCGCTCACTCTTCGATTGCTTTCTCCACAGACACGTACAAATTAATCCAACTCCATCCACAATGATGAGGTACGAATAGGCTCCTGGCGCTAATTTATCGTTTAACTGAAAGGCAATATGATTTGGATGTGTTGTCTCAAATATTTCGCCATAAGCAACGGCTGAAGTTCCTTTAGGGCCGCATGCGATGATTGTACAATCCTCTTCCTTGACTCTTGACTTATAGTGAATTTGTGCACCCGCTGCGAGAGCTTGTTGCTTCATCCCCTGATCAATTGCATGATCTGAAGTGCCCCGCTCAACGATTCGATAAGCGACCTTGTCACTTTTCGGTTGAGTTATTTCATCATCAGGATGAATCAAATCAACAACATGAAATTCAGTCGTTCGGAATGTTGAAGCATCAAAGCCCCATTCTTCGAGTTGGTCGAAGAAGTCAACATCCATCGACCAGTTTTCTAATGCTTGAAAATCACCATCAAAGCGAGCACCGGAATCAACCCTGATGTCGTGTACATGAACCTCTTTTCCAGCCTTTGCGAGAATGGTTGCAGCGGCAAGTCCTGAGAGACCTGCACCCATAATGTGAACAGGTTTGGAACCCCCTGCTGCTGCGTCCATGATACGACAACGAGCCGTTAGCCTTGAATCATGCGCTCTACTCGCATCGTCATGAGGCGCAAGATTCACATCGAAGAAGCGCTTGATGCACTTGACCCAGATACATTGAGAGCCCGACTTGAAACTGATGGCTGCGGCGCAATTGTATCGTTTTTAGGAATCACTCGAGCCACCGAAGGGGATGCTGACGTTTATGCCCTAGAATTCGATGCTTGGCAAGAGCATCTTGGAGAAGTCCTCCATGATCTAGCAAACCAAGCATGTGACCTCTTCGGAACTACCTCCGTAGCCATGGCTCATCGAACCGGTAGCGTTGGTCCTGGCGAGTCCATTGTGAGCATTCATGTGGCAAGCCCACACAGGAAGGAAGCATTCCAAGCCTGCGAATGGCTCATCGATGAACTCAAGAAGCAAGCGCCTCTGTGGAAGCGTGAAGTCACCTCTAAAGGATCGAATTGGAAAGCAGGATTAGGATGAAGATGTCAAAAGAAATTCAAGGAATTGTCGAGATTGGAAACAAACCAATCGTCGAGAGAAAGGCTACTGCCACAGGAATACTCAATCTACAAGAAGGCACAAAGAAGGCCATTGTCGATAAAATGGTCAAGAAGGGAGATGTTCTCGAAGCATCGACCATCGCTGCAATTCAAGCGGTTAAGGACACGCCGCGTATTATTCCTCATTGCCATCCGATTCCGTTGGAAGGATGCAAAGTCGATTGGGCATGGGAAGGAACATCACTTCGATGCACCGTTCATGTTTCTGCCCATTACAAAACCGGAATCGAGATGGAAGCACTTACAGGCGTAAGTGCAGGGCTGCTCTGCGTATTAGACATGATTAAATCATTCGAGAAAGATGAAAATGGACAATATCCTCATGCCTCAATCAGTGACATACGCGTTTTAGAGAAAATCAAACGCTGAACGGCGATTAGACCGTCTTGTTCAAATCTTGAAGAAGCCCACGTATCATAGGTCGTACTTAAACGAAAGGTGCTCGCGCCTTAGACTGCTGGGGCACCCCTGGCGGTGTAGAGTTATGGAAGAAACCCCCCTGTTTGAAACATTTGACCTCAATGCGAATCTTCATGATCGCTTAGATGCTATTGGCTACAAGAACGCCACACCCGTTCAAGCCATGGCCATCCCCCCTGCTATCGAAGGACATGATGTCCTCGCTACAGCAAGGACTGGCACTGGAAAAACTGCAGCGTTCGTATTACCAATCCTCCAAACAGGACGACCTGGAGTCATTATTTGCCCAACTCGTGAACTTGCGCTTCAAGTCGTAACAGAAGTTGAGCGACTAAGTGGTATCGAAGACAGAGCAATCCCACTGATTGGTGGAGCGGCAATGAAGAAACAAATTCAACAATTGCAAGATCTCCCTGACGCCATACTTGTCGCCACTCCTGGCCGTATTTGCGACCATATTGATCGTGGAAACATCAATCTGTATGACAGGGACATTCTTGTCCTTGACGAGGCTGATGAAATGCTGAGCATGGGATTCTCTGATGATTTAGATTACATCGTTGAGAGAATGCATCCAGAACATCAAACCCTACTGTTCTCTGCAACCATGCCGAAACAAATTCGTAAACTGGCAGGTAAAATCCTCAAAGATCCAATTACAATCAAAGCCTCAGGCGAGAAAGACAGACCTCCTTCTTTAGTCGATCAATACCTCATGATTTGCAAAATGAGCAATCGTATTCAAGCAATGGAGCGATTGCTTCTTGCATGGAAACCAGAAGCAACCATGATTTTCTGCAAAACGCGCAACCGTGTTGAAATCGTTGCTGATGCCCTTCGACCTGAAGGAGCTGAAGCGATTCACGGCGGTATGTCTCAGACAGAGCGTACTCGAGTAATGGGACGATTCCGAGAAGGTCGTACAAACCTACTCGTTGCAACCGATGTTGCATCCAGAGGAATCGACGTTGACCGTGTCGATCTCATTATTCAAGACGACTTACCAAGCGATGATGACACGTACATCCACCGTGTAGGCCGTACTGGTCGTGCTGGCCGTACTGGACGAAGCGTACTTATGATTGGAAACAGAGCAACACGCCACGTTTCAAGAATGGAGAAAAAAGTCGGAAATCTTACCAAGATGGACGTCCCATCTCAAGGCGATATCGATGCACTTCGATTGGTTCGAATGCTTGACGAGTTAGCAGAAGTTGAACCTGCTGACAATGCTCGAGAAGTTCTTGATGAAGCAATTGAGCGTGGACTTGCCCCTGAGGACATCGCAATGAAGGCAATGACTCTCTTACTCGGTTCAAAATCCCCAGGCTCAGAAAAAGCTCCTGTTGAAACCAATACACGTGATAATGGTCCAAAGGCTGCTCTTGTCCTCGGACTTGGTGGCATGGATGGAATCTCAGCTGGTGCAGTCGCAGGTATGCTCTACAAAGTTGGAAACCTCCCAGACAACTGTGTCGGTAGAATCGAAATGCTCGACAAGATTACTGCAGTCGAACTTCCAGAATCAATCATTGACCAGTTAGTGACAGATCTTGAAGAAGAAAAGGTTGGACGTAGATTCGTTCGACCACGCAAGAGTGACGACTGGACTTTCGCTCCAGAAGGAGCCCATCCGAGCCAACGCCGTGGTGGATTCAACCGTGGCGGAGACCGTGGACGAGGCGGCGGCGACAGAGGTGGCCGTGGCGGAGACCGTGGACGAGGCGGCGGCGACAGAGGTGGCCGTGGCGGAGACCGTGGACGAGGTGGCGGCGACAGAGGCCGTGGCGGATTCGGACAACGTCGCCAAGGCGGCGGTGGCGGCTCTCGCAGATACT
>CAXAHE010000074.1:0-8480 GCA_963968475.1 uncultured Candidatus Poseidoniales archaeon
ACTTTTGCGAGTTCATGATCGATTGAGATTCCCAAACGACGTTCACATTTTGAGATAATATCATCAACAAGTCGAATGATGTGATTTCGTGATAGAATATCATCCGCTTCTTGGTGGTATACCTTGTACATGATTGGATAAGCAATCAAGAGGGAAAAGATGGATAATGAGAGGGAATTAAAAGCCATCCACCATGCAGGGATACCTGCAGCACCGCCTGCAAGCATAGCGGTTTCACGACCGCCACCTAATTCAGCGACTAGGAGGATGTAGCCCCAGTTTCCTAACTCCTGTACAGACCAGCATGAGCGAGGACCAGCGTCAGTGATACGGACTTCACGGACAGTTTCGTCTCCTCCAAACGGGAGGAATGCAAATCCTTTTGTTGTTATTTCAAGTTCAAAATCAACAGATTTCTTTAATTCCTCCATAACTGATGGGATTGAATCATTTTCAGCACTTTCTTTTGTATCGTACATCTCGATTGAAAGCGAGACCACATAATTTCCTTCATCGAGTTCGCTGTAGTCAGCCTTTGCATGAACTCGATTGTTTTCATCTTCCAATGTGCGTGTGGTTTCACTCGGATTCGATGAACTTGAAGTCCCTGCTTCAACGATGTTGTATGTCAATACCGCATAGCCCGCAGGTAAATTGTAGACGTTTAAGGAAAAGACTTCAGAATCTTCATTGGGGAAGATGTGAATCCAAGGTTCTTCATCAACTTCGTTACATGGGTCTTCACCGATGTCAAGGAATGTATTGGAAGCACCATGATCCATGGCAGTTGATTGCCCAAGCATGCCTGAAGACATGGATAGAATGAGAACTCCGTAGAGGATCCCGTACATCACGCCTACGAATAGGACGGGATTTTCCTTCTTTGCGAACATACTGCGTTTGTCGCCATCAGTACGTCTACGACGAATTTCGTTGAGTTCCTTGAGCAATGAATCGCTCTTAGATTCGGGTTCGGGCGCCTCTTTTGGCAATTCCTCTCCAACAATCGCCTCTCCCATGTGATGTGCACACAGGTTACTACAAATGAACCCATTGATGAAAATGGGTGAAAGGTGGGTTGGGCCGGACTTGAACCGGCGACCTCGGCATCTTCAGTGCCGCGCTCTCCCAACTAAGCTACCAACCCTTTCGTGTCGCCCACGTGGCGTGGGATTTCAAGTCTTCGTTGTTCACTCTTGGCCTGACAAGACACTTGCCTGCATTTCAAAGAGGGAAGAGAAGCCGATTTCTGCACAATCAAGGAGTGCTTCGAGTTCTTCTCGTTGATATGTGGCTTCTTCGCCGGTACCCTGAACTTCAACGAACGAACCGTTGCTGATTTTGACAACATTCATGTCAACATCAGCATTCGAATCGAGAATATAATCGAGGTCAAGGTAGGTCTTTCCGTCGATAAGTCCCACTGAAATTGCAGCAACATCATGGGGTAAAACGCGCATTTCATGTTCGTGTTGTTCTTCTGCAGAGAGCGAAGGAGCGCTCCATCCAGAACGTCTCTGATCTTCGGTTGGACGGAGATGCTTTGGAAGACATTGGCCATTCGCAATCAAACGACGGATTCCCAGTCGGAGAGCCAGATTAGCTGCAGTGATTGAAGCACAGCGTGTGCCCCCATCAGCATTCAATATGTCACAATCAACATTGAGGGCAACAGGACCAAGTTCTTCAAGATCAACACCCGCTCTTAGAGAACGAGCAACAAGGCGCTCAATTTCCTGTGTTCTTCCCTTTGCACCACGGCGTTCTCTTCTGAATCGAGAATCAGTGGAACCTGGTAGGAGAGAGTATTCTGCGTGAACCCATCCTTTGTTGGAATCGCGTGGAAACCATCCTGGTAATCGTGCTTCTTTTGTACAACATGCGAGAACAACGGTCTCTCCTTGCCGGTAAAGAATGGATGCGAGAGCATTACTTGTGAAGTCAATTTCAACCTCTATGTCTCTCATTTCATCAGCATTTCGTGTGGTCTTCATTTCGGTTTTGAATTTGCCCATGTAGGAGCCACGAGGTCGAGTTCTTCAATGCTTTTGTGGCCTCGAAAGAAGAGCATGCGTATGTTCAAGAGGTCGCTGCGCTTGCAAGTGTCATGAGTCAACACACTGCTGTCATCTGCGGCGTCTCTCGAACACCAATTGGCAAATTTATGGGCGCCCTCTCATCGATGAGTGCTATTGATTTAGGTGTTGCAACGGTGAAAGAACTGTGTCGACGAATGAACATCGATCCTTCCACTGGCATCATTGATGAGGTCCTCATGGGACAGGTTTTACAGGCTGGTATCGGACAAGCCCCTGCCCGACAAGTCGCTCTGGGTGCAGGATTACCAGTTTCAACATCTTGTGTTACCATCAACATGGTGTGTGGTTCTTCTCTCAAAGCAGTCATGAACGCTGCAACAAGCATCAGAATGGGTGAACACAATGTCGTTATTGCAGGTGGGATGGAAAGCATGTCGAATGCTCCACAATTGCTCATGGGTCAACGCAAAGGAAAGAAAATGGGCGATTCCAAACTTATCGATTCAATGGTTCATGACGGACTATGGGATGTTTACAACAACATGCACATGGGCAACACAGGAGAAGTTGTTGCACGTGAATGCTCGATCGATAGAGTTCAAGCAGATGCTTTCTCAGTTCAAAGTCACATGAAAGCTGCCAAAGCCTGGGACGAAGGATGGTTCGATTGGGAGACGTTTGCTCTTGAAATCCCTCAACGTAGAGGCGAGCCACTCCTTCTGGAACGAGATGAAGGAATTCGTGCAGATTCATCAGTTGAACATCTATCGACACTCCGGACAGTCTTCGATAAAGACGGAATCGTAACTGCTGGAAATGCGAGTACACTCAATGATGGAGCCAGTGCAGTTCTTGTAACAAGTGAAGAATTTGCTAAGGCACAGGGCTGGGAGATTATTGCAACCATCGAAGACTATTGCACTGCAGGTGTTGAGCCAGAGCGTGTAATGAGCGCTCCGATTCCTGCTGTCAAGGATTTGCTTGAACGAAATAATCTCAACGTTTTGGATGTTGATGTGTACGAACACAACGAAGCGTTTGCTTCAGCATCATGTGCTGTCGCTCAAGAAGTCGGTATTCCTCATGACAGATTCAACCTACATGGCGGAGCGGTTAGTCTTGGCCATCCTCTGGGATCCAGTGGGACACGTTGCCTCATTACCATGCTTGGTGTTATGCGAAGGCTTGATTCAAAGTCAGGAATTGTAACGCTTTGCCTTGGCGGCGGTAATGCTGTTGCCATGTATGTTCGCAGATGAGACCAATCGTTGGGTTCATTGCTTGGGAGTGTGTAGGTTGAATCATGCGCTGGGTTGTCGGAGTGTTCCTCATATTGGTACTCGTCGTACCAACGGCGACTGCATGTGAAACTGAGGCAGCTCGTTTACTCAGTGGAAAATTCCCATCTCCTACTGGAATCTCTCCAGATAAGGATGAATCTATTCGAGAGGCTGTTCGATTGGGAAGTATCGGTCAAGAAACTGCTAGGCATACGCTATGGCGTGTACTCATGGGAGAGGTTCTGACTGAAGAAGAAGTAGCCGCAGAGATTGATAGAGCAATGATTGAAAATGGTTCTAACCCAGACTGGCCAAGTTTCGAAACGATTGTAGCTTCTGGTTCAAATGGAGCAATTCCACACGGTGACCCTGATAATCACGGAGCAGGGCCCAAGGTCGTCGAAGTAGGAGATATCGTCGTTGTTGACCTTGGCGCACGTGTTAACGACTGGGTAAGCGATATCACGAGAACATACAGCATAGGCCCAACAACAAATGAAACGATTATTGAAGTGTATATGGCCGTATACGATGCACAGAACCTAACCTTTCCCCTCATCGAAGCAGGGACTCCTGCATGGGCTCTTGATGACATTGCTCGCACACACATCGAAGAACAAGGCTATGGAGAAAATTTCATTCACAGTCTTGGCCATGGTTATGGAGTATGCGTCCATGAACCTCCTCTACTCTCTGGAGGAACCGATGACCCACTCTTCGGACTTTCATACAACCAACAGCCACTTGCTGTTTGGGATGCTATTACCATCGAACCAGGAATTTACCTCGATGGCTGGTTTGGTGTACGAATTGAAGATGATTTCCTTGTGAATCAAGACGATCATGAGTTCCTTTCAGCTGATTTGCCAAGGGACCTTGATTGGTTCATGATCAAGGCAGATGACTATCCACAATCAGATATGGGCTCGACAGATGGTTCAGATTCAGAGGATGCATCTGAAACGCTCACGTTCCCGATTGGAATGGTTCAAACAATGATGCTTCTCACAATCGTTGCATCAGCCTTTGTTCGAAATGAGAATGAGGAATAATCATTCTTCTTCTGTCTCTTGACGGAATGGACTGAAGATACCAACATCTTCAATGATTTCAGAAGGTCCAGGAAGAATGGACAAGATATCGTCCGTTCGTAATCCAGTCGCTTTGTAGATTCTATTGGCTAGGGTTTCTTTTTTGATTCGTCCAGGTGATAGTATTGCAAATCGTTCACATCGTTCTTTGATTGTCGAAACAGTACCTCCGAGAAGGAGTGGGACTCCATTTATTGCAACAAGACCAACTGCCATCTGGACATCTAGATCCTTGAACCATTGACGTTGTCCACGAACAATAAATGCTCCCTTGCCGACATATTCCCCTGTCTGTGCAGACTTGGATACTTGAGCAGGCTTTACTGCAAAGACAGTACCGTGAGCTCCACCACCATTCCATGCTCGACTCCAACAAAGAGCGAGTGTAGCAGCCTCTTCCAATTTCTCGTCCGTGATTCTCTCATCACCGAGTTTATCGACGATACGGTAGGAAGCAACTCCAGGCGGTAATTGCTCAAATGGTTCTTTATCGATTGCAAATCCTTGTGTTGCTCGAAGACTACAACTTGGTGCACCGTGGAGATCTGCGTGAAGATACATGTCTCCACCCGAAAGATGCTTCTTAACAATAGCATCATTCCCTTTCGCATCCTTGCCTCCAACCAGTAAATGACCACCTGAAATGATGCTCCAGCGATGTTGCTCAAACCACAACCGCTTACTTCGACGAACTGTTTGAAGGCGTCCACTGGCTTGTTGTTTTGCTTCCTTCTTCTGGGCCCTCTTGAACTCTATTTTCGTATCAGCCAGAGCCTTTGTCGCTCCGGTAGTTTTGTATTTCTGTTTCCGAGCGGATTCAAAATACCGTTGTGCATTTTGGTGAACGGTTTCATCTAGAGAGAGGGTGAACACAAGTCCCGGTTCTCCGTTTTCATTTGGGAGACGAACCATCATCGTGCGTTCCGCAGGATTGCCTGAATCAACCCAAGGGTTTTCTTTTAATCCAGATAAAATTGATTTCCAACCCTTTGCTTCAAGTGCTTCATTCGCTTGTTGTAAAATCGTTTCAACATGCGTCCAATTCGATTGAATCGCATGACCAATAGCTTGTTGTTTTTCGATCTTCTTTGCAAAACCTTCGAGCGCTTTTTCTTGCTGATTTAGCCGTCGTTCGAGGCGCTCAACATTTGTTGAATGACCTCTTCCTGGTGCAGCTGCATCGAGTTTCTCTCGTTCCCGACGCGCCAATGCATTTGCATCATGATGGCCTTTCCAAGCATCAATGGTCGAACCAAGTGTTGGATATTGAATGTAGATTGACGTTGAATGCGATGGTAATAGGAGAGGTGTCGCTTCTTTTGCAGTCTCTCGAATAACACCATTGGCAGCAGCATCATGCCCTTTCATGGCTGCAATGGTTAGTAGCGCCTCAGCAGTATGTTCTTCAGTTGGCTTTACAATAAGATAGCCTTGTTTTGAAGTTTTTAATTCATTTAAGAAATAGGTCAGAGAGTCGTGAACGACTCGTGCATCTGCATCTGTAGTTGGACTGTTTGGCTCAAGGCCTGCGTGTTCGCAAACAGCGTTGGCATAAACGCCCCCAAGATTGATTTTGCCTCCGAGGGTAGAAACTAAATCACGGTCTGAATCTGAAAAGATATCTTTGATGACATCTGGAGTTAGCGTGTATGGATCCATTGCAGCAGGTGGAGGAATATACACCTCTCCTTTCTTGATGGTTCTTCCAGCATAACTTGCATGCGTAAGAGGCTGAATGATGACATCCTCTTCATCCATGAGGATGACATTTCCGTCTCGGAATAATTCAACACTGAGCGAACGTTTTCCATGCTTTGTATCGAATCTTAGAAGAAGAACTCGATCGAACCCGAGTTGTTCAACACCTGTCAGTCGTGCATTCTTGAGATGTTTACGCAGGACCATTGCAAATGGAGGTGGCGTCATCGGCATGGGGCGATCTCGTTGAGAAGTGTATACTCGTTGTCCTCGGACAATGACCAAATCAAATTGGTCAGATTCCTTTGGATTGATTCGAAGAACGATTTGTTCATAATGGGGCATGTAGGCTTTCTTGACATAGGCTCCTGCCCATGAATCCAGTTCCTGAGAAACCGCACGAACGTCAAACCCAGTCATTGATGCCTTCATGTAAATCCCTCCTATTCCTCAAAGCGTAACAATACTTTGCCGATGTTTTTTCCATCATGTATGTATTGGTGAGCCTCTGCAACATCTCGGGCATCAAACACAGAGTCGATGATGGGATCAAGAACTCCTTGTTTTATTCCATTGACAATGCGTTCCATCTGTTCAGTCATGACATCTTCATCAGGCCATGTCCCCATGTGTACGCCAAAGACGCCTTGATTTCTGGACATCATCTTCATTGGGTCGAAACGAGGACGTTTCCTAAAAGCAAAGAATGCTTTGAGAAGAGAACGCTTTGATGAAGGAGCAGCAGAGGACATTCCGTATGTGTACAGTTTTCCTCCATGAGCCAGAACAGATAGGCTACGCTTGAGATGGTCACCGCCAATTGGGTCGAGAATGTGATCCACACCCTTGCCATCGGTTGCATTTTTGATGACAGTTACAAAATCTTCGTTGTGTCGATCGATTGCAGTTGCCCCATAGGACTGGATAATCTCGGCTTTAGCAGAAGATGCAGTTGACCAAACATTACCGACTCCTGCCCATTTACAGAGTTGAAGAGCAGCAGTTCCTACACCGCCGCCGCCACCGTGAATCAGAACGGAATCAGTTGGCTTTAGATTTCCAAGATGATGGAGCATATGATGGGCTGTGATGTACGTTACAGGCATTGATGCGGCAGCTTCGAGAGTCATTTCGTCAGGAATTGGAATGACCCGAGACACTTCGGTAACAACGTGGGTTGCTTGGCCTCCAGTCCTCATCATACCGACAACACGTTGTCCAACATCGAATCCTTCAACATCACTTCCTAGTGCATGAATCACACCACTGACTTCGTATCCTGGAGTGAAAGGAAAGGGTGGTCTTGGCTGATAGAAACCCATACGCATGAGCGTGTCTGCAAAGTTAATCCCAGCAAAATGGACTTGAATACAGACCTCGTTTTTCTCAGGAATTGGAACCTCAATATCTTGGATATCTAAGACCGATGGAGATCCAGGTTTCGTAATCACGACTCTATATGGCATTCATTCAACTCCTCTAAGGCTCCATTCATTCGATTGCTGCTCGACGAGCCCCATTCGTTCATGTGAAAGTAAATGGGCAATGGTTTGGTCTTGAGCAAGACCTGGATGTGCATCTGGTGAATCAGAGTATGCCATGGTTGCGATAGCGAAAATGGTCTTGTGTCCAAATTCAACGGCTTCAAGCACTTTCTGATGACGTAGTTTTCGATGTTTTATGTAATACGAGAGTGTGAGCTCTGGTAACGGTATAACAGGGCCATGACTTGGGAATAAGAGGTGAGGCTTCATTTCTCGAAGCCGCTCGAGTTGCTCAATGTAAACATCCATGTCGCCAGTACCTGGGGGAATCAAGATGGTTCCGATTCCAGCAACCATGTCGCCAGCAACAATACCTGCTGGTGAAGAGAGACAAATGTGGCCAGGATGATGGCCTGGAGTAATCAGAACAGTCCACTCTTGCTTTCCAAGTTGAAGGCGGTCTCCATCTCTAAGGATTCGGTCACATCGAACAGTTTGAGATGTGTATTCGCTTCCCCAAGTAGGGACGTCAAAGGCTTCTCGAAGCAAATCCATGTCTCCAATATGGTCGCCATGAGAGTGAGTGAAAAGCAAGGCAACCAATTCACCTTTGTGACGGTCAACTGCTTCCGCCAACTCTTCCATACCTTCTCTCATGTGACAGGCAGGGTCAACAAGAACAAATTCTCCTTCAGGATCACCGACGAGGTATGCGTTCGTATGATCTGCAGGTGGAAGGGTTGCAGTTTTCACTGGAACGACTTCGACCCCATGGGCAAAGAGAATCGAGCGACGTCCAGGTTGCCTTCGTTGTAAATCTTCAGCCGTTTGAATCATATCACCTTCAAACCGTTTCAATGTTCGATCAAGTTCCATCAAGAGTGTGAC
>CAXAHE010000075.1:0-8474 GCA_963968475.1 uncultured Candidatus Poseidoniales archaeon
GTGATGATGTGTCACTTTACTCGTATGATGGGCAAGAAATTCTTCTTTTCCGCTTGACAAATTATCGAGGACAATAACTTCATCTCCACGCTCAACCAAACGGTCAATCAAATGTGAACCAATAAATCCAGCACCGCCAGTGACTAAACTTCGCATGATTTTGCGTAGTCATACTCTATGTCAAAGTTTGCTATTGAATCCAAGCAAGGTTTTCTATGCTATGTCGGATAAGAATCAACTCATGCGAGTCGGCCTGATTTTGGTTTTCCTCCTCGTATCAGGCCCTCTTTCATTTGTTCATGCTCAAGTTCAAGAAGAGGTTCTCGAGTGTCAACCGCAAGAACTCTCTTTTGGAGTGAACAATGCTTTCCTAAGAGCGATGACGGATGATTTATCTCAACCAAGTGAATCATGGCTACTGTATATGCCTACAATGTGTGGGCAAACTGAATCCGCTTTGAGAGAGGCTCTGCCCTTCCAAATCAAAACTATCGAGCAACCTATCCAAATTCAAGGTTCATTTATCATCGATCTAAGTGAATCAAACAATCTCCGAGATCAACTCAACTCAATAGATTTCGTTGAACGGTGGTCGATTATAGAAGAGCATACCAATATACCGCGATTTATTCCAAACGATCCTTCATTCTCATCACAATGGCATTTGCTCAATACAGGACAAGGCTCAGGCACAGTAGGTGAAGATGCAAATGTAACCGGTGCATGGAATAGCGCAACTGGGAACGGTGTACTCATCTCTGTTGTCGATGATGGTGTCGATCACCAACACAGCGACCTTTCACCAAATTATCTTACATCGATTGACTACGATTACTGTGGTAATGATGGTGACCCTACGCCAACCTCCAATGATGGACACGGCACTGCTGCCGCAGGTGTTGCAGCTGCAAAAGGAAACGACAACAATGGCGTAACGGGGGCTGCTCTCGATGCTGACCTTATTGGTCTGCGATTGATTGCTTGCTCAAATACGGACCAAGACGAAGCGGATGCGATTGGCCATCGGCGAGACATCGTCGGTATTTCCTCAAACTCGTGGGGTCCAAGTGATAACGGTCGAACTCTCAAGGGCCCTGAACCGTTATTGCAAGCCTCTCTTGAAGACAATGTCTATCTTGGCAGAGGTGGATTAGGCACCATCACAACTCTCGCAGGTGGTAACGGCCGAAGCAATGGAGATAATTCAAATTATGACGGATATGCAAACACTCGGTTTACCATAGGTGTTGCAGCAATAGCAGATTCAGGATACCAGTCGTACTACAGCGAGGATGGAGCAAACATCCTCGTTGCAGCACACTCAAACGGTGGTTCGCAAGGAATCACAACAACAGACATACGTGGGTCAGGAGGCTACACTTCCTCGGACATTTACAACAACTTTGGAGGAACAAGCAGTGCGACACCTCTGACATCAGGTGTAATCGCCCTCATGCTTGATGCCAATCCAGCCTTAACCTACCGTGATGTTCAGCATGTTTTGGTTCATAGTGCTCGAACAAACGATGCCTCTGACGCCGATTGGAGTGTTAATGGAGCGGGTCATGACTTCAATCACAAATATGGCCATGGCGCCCTCGATGCAGGTCTTGCCGTCCACATCGCTGCCAATTGGACGAATGTAGGTCCTGAACTGAATTGGACCAGTGGTGAGAAATCTATCTCTCAAGCAATACCTGACAATACGGCCAATGGGCTATCTGATTCCATCCTCGTTGATGCTGGCTTATTGGTTGAAACCGTGGAGATACGATTCGATGCCGATCACACCTATCGTGGAGATATTGAAGTCTCATTGACCTCACCAGATGGAACGGTCTCTCGCTTATCTGAGAAACACACTGACAATAATAACAACTACAATGAATGGGTCTTTTCTTCTGTTTTACATTGGGATGAATCTTCTGATGGAACATGGACAATTGAAGTCAATGATAATCAAAACGGTGGTACAGGAACTTGGAACCATTGGGAACTATTGATTCATGGTGCGGAGGAAGTCATTGACACGGACAACGATGGATTACCTGATGAGGATGAAACGAACATACACAATACTGACCCACTTGATTCAGATACCGATAACGATAATCTTCCAGATGGTTTTGAGATTTTTAACTCTTCAACAAATCCAACCGATGATGATACCGATGATGATTTGCTTCTCGATGGACAAGAAGTTCTGGTTTTCCTTACCAATCCATTGCAAAGTGATACCGACTCAGATGGATTGAATGATGGTACTGAAGTGCTCGTCACAAACAGTAATCCTCTTGTCTATGATATCGATGAGGACGCAGACGGATGGTATTGGTTCCAAGATTGTAATGATACGAATCCACTGATTAAGCCGATGAGTCCTGAATTATTGGACGGAGTCGATAACAATTGCATAAACGGTATTGACGAAGGGTTTGCACAACTCGATTCAGATAATGACCGCCTAAGTGACTGGGCAGAATTCCACGTTCAGAATACAGATTGGTTGGATGCTGATTCAGATGACGATGGTCTTGAAGATGGAGATGAGGTTCAAATCTACTTCTCTGACCCAACAACATATGATCCAGATGAGGACCTTGATGGATATTATTGGTTCCAAGACTGTGATGATGAAAATCCAGACCGGAGTCCAGGCCTTGATGAATGGCTTAATGGAATCGATGATGATTGCGATGAATCCATCGATGAAGATTTCGTAGGCTTAGATCGAGACAGAGACGGTTTGCTCGATCTCGATGAATTCAGCACGTATGGAACAGATTGGTTGGATGCGGATACAGATGATGACGGCCTGCAGGATGGGTATGAATTCTTCATCAATACAAACCCATTATTTGCTGACCTTGATAACGATGGAGATGGTGTTCGATGGTTCAATGATTGCAACGATAATGATTCAAACATCAGTCCATTCAAAGATGAGGTGCGTAATGGAATCGATGATAATTGCAACAATGAAATTGATGAGGGCATACCACCGCTTGCTCCTGAAATCCTTGTCGTATCAATCTCGGCTTCAGAGCAAACTATCGATGAACCCATTCAAATCACAGCATATGCAAACCAAGATACTCTAGAGATTCTCTATGAATTCGAGCCCGGTTTGTCCATTGAGATTCAACAAAACAAGGCGATTGTTAATTCCCGTAATCCTGGGACATACAGTGGAAGTGTATGTGCAATTGCTGATTTGACTATCGATTGCCAACAATTTGATTTCACGTTCGTTGAACTGCAAGAGATTATTGTTGAACAGAATACAAAAGAAGACTCCAAACAAAGTACAACATACGCAAGTCAAGTGTCCCAACATTTCATGCTTATTTCTATTGGAGTTCTAATCCTTCTTGGTATCGTGGGAATCGGATGGAAGAGAGAAAGGACTGTTGAATCATGGCAACCAATTCAATCTGTATTGCCAAAAGATGTTCCAAGTGCTCCAGATCTCAGCCTCTTTACCAATGGCTTTGATAACCGTTGAAGTTGTTCGTCAACATTACCTCACCAAGTGAGTGGATGTGTTGAAAATGAGCAAAACAAAGAAAGAAACGAAGCAAGAAGAAGAAAGCCGAACCTTATTGGTTGGATATGCCCGCCGCAGTAATGCAGGCGGTGCGATTAAATTATCCATCAATACTGCAACGTTCGCAGATTGTGAAACCTATGAAACAAGCGACGGGGAATCCTATGTCCCTCTCGTATTGTCCATGGCAGCTCTGCAAAGAGTAATTGCTGGAGAACGAGCAGTAACCACCGTTTCTCAACTCCTCGATTAGGATGAAAAACGATTGTAGTAATCATGTTCATTGATGGACATGAAGCCGGGTGATGCAGAGTTCAGGCTCTGCATCACCCTTTTCCTTCAAAAAACCCCAAAAACACAATTATGACTATATATGCTATATTGGCGAGGGTTTGTTAATGGGCAAGGATGACTCGGCCTCTCGCATCATTGCGGGTATGCCGATGTACAACGAAGAAGAGACCATTGGTACTGTCGTAACCATGGCTCTTCGACACGTGGATGAAGTCATCTGTATCGATGATGGATCTTCAGATTCAAGTGCCCGTATTGCAGAAGCCTGTGGAGCAACTGTCATCCGACATCGAAGCAACCAAGGCTACGGAGCTGCACTGAAAACGCTCTTTCAAACGACAAGTACTCGGGATGCAGATGTTCTTGTTGTCCTCGATTCAGATGGCCAACATGATACCTCAGACATTCCAAAATTGATTCAACCTATTCTTGATGAAGAGGCTGACTTCACAATCGGTTCGAGATTCGTCGAAGGTGGTGAAGGAAATTCAATGCCTGCATATCGACGCTTGGGGATCAAAGTCATTACGGCTGCAAGTAATCTAACCAGTGATTTGGGGATTAAAGACACTCAATCCGGATTCCGAGCTTTTTCAAGAACTGCAATTGATCGTCTACGCTTTGATGCGGATGGGATGGAATTGTCGCTGGAGATGCTAGAAGATGCTAAAGAAAAGCAACTCGTTATTCAAGAAGTACCAACGGTCATTCGATATGATGTTCCTAAAGGATCCAACTTCACAGCAGTTTCACACGGATTTACTGTATTAACATGGGCATTACTCTCTCTATCTCAGAAAAAGCCGCTCCTTACCCTAGGGCTCCCAGGACTTGGCCTGCTCGCCACCGGTGCTGCTATGGGTATGCAAACTGCACAAGGCGTAACAACTCATCTCGACTCAGCCCTTGGCGATGGACTCACCGCTGTATGGATTGGAGTACTTGGATTAGCCTTGATTACAACAGGGTTTATTTTACAAACTGTTCGTGGATTTTTGAGAATCCTCCTCGTTCGTGAATTCGGACTAGACTGAATACAAATCGTCGGATTGTTCATCAATCAAGCGCGTCTGGTTACATCATGGCAGGTCAACTCTCAGAGATGATTGAGAGTTTCCGGCAAGCGACGGAACCTGTTCGAGAAAAGATGGATTCGTGGAAAGAAAACATCAATGGATATGCAAGTAAGCGTGCAGAACAACTGTATCGTTCAGTCCTAGCATCTCCTGCAATCTTTGTCATGCTCCTCATCATCATCGCTGCATTCCTTGGGCAACGAGGTATGGACTTTCAAGAACAGATTGAAGATGATGTTGAAATCTTTTTACCCGACGGAGCGGAGTCAACTGACCTCCTACTCGAAGTAAGAGAAGAATGGTCGACTGATATTGCTGTTATTTACATTCAAACCGATAATGCTCGGCTGGGAGGGGGTTTAGGTGACAACATCACTGATGAAAAAATCCTCAAAGAGATAAGTTGGATTGAAGGCGATGATGACAACGTAGGTGCGGGCTCCTTTACTGGAAGAGGTATGGATCCTGATAAGGAAGATTATGGAGCTTTAGATGGCGTTCTATGGATTATTTCACCAGCCCAAATTATGAAAGAAATCAATTCTGCTGACGGAAGATTCAATGAATCAATGTGTGTTCATGGAGTGAATACACGATTGCCAGTCGATATCGATTGTGACAATTTAGCAGGAGGAGGTAGGTATGCCATTCCAGATCAAAATACGATTAATCAAATCATTGAGAACTCAAGTGGTTCATTTGAGGCCCTCATAAAAGACACCAACGATAATGATTTGAGTTTTGATAGTGATGGAGATGGTGACCCAACCAATGACATGGATGGCGATGGTGTTTGGGACACTACAGCTGTTATTGTAGGAATGCGTTCTGACGTTCCTGATATTTGGGAAGGTGATTTTGCTCTTCTACTCAATCACTTTCAAGATATTATTGACAATCGACCATCTGAATCAAAATCCACTGAAATGACTGTAACAGGATTAACAAAAACCTTGGAAGACATCTCGGATGCAATCTACAAGGATCTCATCAAAATGATGCCATTTTCTGTATTAATGACAATCCTTGTCATCTCTTTCCTTCACAGATCAGCAAAGGTTGTCATCATCACGGGAACACCTATTCTTCTTGCTCTCGCAGTTACGTTTGGAGCATCAGTTGTTCTGAAATGGACGCTTACTCCAATGATTGTTGCCACATTCCCAATTTTGATTGGGCTGGGTGTAGATTATGCTCTGCACATGGTGAATCGTATTGAAGAAGTCCGGCGAAAAGAACTTGAACGCATTGTCGATGAAAATGAAAAGAGAAGGCGACAAGGAAAGGAACAAATTCCAGAACCTGATTTGTGGGATAAAGAATTCTACATCCAATGTGTAACGAAAATGGCTGGTTCTACAGGAGTTGCTGTCTTTTTGTCTGCCTTGACAACGATTGTTGGTTTCTCCGTATTGATTGCCCCTCAAATTGTCAGCATCGCTCCAATTCGCTCTGTCGGTTTAACACTCGTCGTAGGAATCATGTCCACGCTTATGCTCTCCATCGTACTCGTCCCTGCACTGGCTTGGCTTCTGAAATTCCATAAACGAAGTAATCCAGGAATGTGGAAGAACATAGGAAAAGTACCCGTTCGATTCTTTGTTGTTATCTTGCTTGTAACAGGCAGTATCACTGCATACGGAGTAGCAAATATGGACGAACTAAACAAACCCATTACAGGTTCGAGTGAAGCGCCACAAGGTATTGAGTCCCTCGATAAGATCGCTCAATATTCTGAACAATTTGATAGTGGCCAAACCTCAATGTTTGTCTTTGATGCTACGAATCGTCCAAATGATAACGAAACCTCAAACATTCGAGATTTACCAGTCATGGATGCTGTTGATCTCCTTGAACAAAAGATAGATGCTGTTGAAAGCACAAATACGACCAGCATCATCACCTTCCTCAAAGCAGTGCCTGTGAGCATACAACTTACTGATGACATCGTCTTCTACGAGGGCTCCCTTTGGGATTTATTGCATGACGAGTGTTGGGAAAGTGACGATATCATCGAATGCAACATTTGGCTCGCACTAGAAGCCTCAGGACCAGGAGGACGTGAAGCACTTCGAAGAGATATGGTAAATGCCGCCTTTGATACGCTTTCACTCGAAGTTCGCTCCATGCTCTTGAATCAAGATGAAACAAAGGCGATTATCTATGTTGATCAGCCATATATGAATCTCAATATTGCTTCAGGTTTGCGAGATCAAATCGATGATATTTTGACACAACCTCCAGAACTTAGTCAAACTCGAACATCGAAACTCACTGGTGGATTACCTGTATCCCTCGATATCAATGAAGGAATTCACGACACTCAATCGAGGACGACGATTCTTACACTGATTATCTTGACCATTGTCCTAGCCATTGTATTCCGCTCAGTCCGCTTAGGAGTGATCACGATGATTCCAGTTGCTGTTGTGATATTATGGCAACCACTTCTCATGCAGAGCGGAGATGTAAACGTCAACATCTTCACTGCAATGATTGGAACCATTGTGTTTGGAATTGGAGTTGATGATGCCATTCACGTGATGCATAGGATTCAAGAAGAAGGTGAAAATTCAACAGGTATTGCTCATTCTATAGAAGAGACCGGGCAGACTATCTTCGAAACTACCATCACGACTGTTGCTGGTATATCGGCAGGATTCTTACCAGGCTGGATATTTGGATGGGATGGATTTCCCGGACTTGAGAATTTCTTCATGTTGATGTGCATGTTGATCATCTTCGCATTCTTGACAAGCTCATTCCTGCTGCCAAGTATTTTGGTTGCAGACCATACAAGTCGAGACCTTATCAAAGGGCGAACTACGCTGCAAGAGGTTCTCAAAGGCGAAGATGGTTGGAGAGATATGTCGGGAGATATGACCATCACCAAAGGTTCGGAATTGAAACCCGTCGACGCTGTCTTACAGTCGAATACGGATTAGACTGAACGTCTCTTGATTGCGACGAACCAGGAAGCTCCTATTGCTAAGAGTAAACCAGTTCCGACGAGAATCGATGTGACTGGAAGACCTTCGGAAGTACTTGCTTTTACTTCAGGCTCCTCTTCTACAACCTGCTCAACATCTTGGACTGTGATCTCGCCTTGCATACCGACTGCAGCATGTGGTTCACAGACGTAATCATAGACGCCAGCCGATTCGTAATCAAAGAAATACTCGTAGTTAACATCACGGGCAGGTTCACCGGAATCAAACACCTCGTTTGCTTCGACTGTATTGTGTGGAAGTGCTTGACCACCCCACACAAACCGAACGCTATCTCCTTCATTGAGCGTAATAGTGGATGGATTGAATCGTAGATTGGTACTGTCTACTGTAATGACCTTGACTTCTCCTTGTTCTTCTTGAATTAAATCAATGCTTCCTTGAAGAAAGAAGAAAACAAGTGCTAAGCAAATGACTCTACGCATGATGTAACTTTCAGCACCCAATATATGAACACGTGTTCTTGTAAGATTCCAAACTTTCGATTTCAATGAAGGTGGAGGGAGTGAGGAGTAAGCCCCTTTTTGTTACCTTACGGCGATTGCATTC
>CAXAHE010000076.1:0-8024 GCA_963968475.1 uncultured Candidatus Poseidoniales archaeon
CACTTCCAGATATCGATGGAATGGTCATTGTTACAACACCTCAAGATGTCGCATTGCTAGACAGTAGGAAGTCAATATCATTCGCTTCGTCCCTGAAAGTCCCTGTACTGGGAGTTGTAGAAAACATGAGCGGATACACAATTCATGGCAAATCAACACCCGGTTCAACAGTAGAACTTGCTGCACCAGCAGGACGTACTCTTAGTGCGACTTGTGATGAAGAAGGTAAATTCAACATCACATTAGACATTTTCAAAGAAGGCGGTGGACGCTCCACTGCAGAAGAATTTGGTGTACCTTTCCTAGGGGCTCTTCCCTTTGATCCAGGCTTTGTTCGAGGCGGAGACGACGGCGTTCACCGTATTGTCAGCGAACCTGACGGTGCTTCTGCAATTGCATTTGCCAAGGTCGTATCCTCGGTACAATCACAATTAGCACAGGGTACATCTTCGAGTTTGGAAATTATTTGATGTGATACTATGGCTGAAGAGATTCTCGAATTGCGTAAACTTGAACGCAGAGATACTGATATGGAACTCACCTATGAGGATGGGACATGCTTTGTTGTAACATATGACGACCTTCGTCATGCTTGTCCTTGTGCAAAATGCTCCCCCCTACGCAACGAAGATGAGATGAGTATGCAATTGCGTCGCACTGTCGAAGCATACCCAAAACAAAAGCCAATGGTTCAAACAGTAGGTAATTATGCATTATCGTTTGAATGGGCTACTGGATGTTCCAGTGGAATCTACCGATATGAGAGAATCTGGGACCTCGCTCATCGAAATGATCCAGATCGTGGACGCCCCTATGTTCACGGAGCATGGTGATTCGTCCATTCTGAGCCTAAAGCAGGTGCAGGTTTCTTGAATGCAAGGCTGCAGCACATGAACAGGGAGGTCTACTCATGGATGGTGTCTATCTTACTTGGCTCATCAGCGCATTGGCGGTTGGTGTCTTTGCAATGCCGTACTTCAAGCCGCCATGGTCGAACATGACATTGTCAGGTTTTGTTGATTTTATCCGTCGTTACTGGCTCCATCTTCTTCTGGCGCTCTCAATATACAATGCGAAGGATTTCCTCGACCAAATAGATCGAATCTTCATGGCTCGAACTGGAATCGATATGACTCCATACATTTACGCAATCGAGGGTGATCTTGTTGTATGGGTTCAGGAGACATTCCGGGCAGATTGGCTTGATAGCGTAATGACGCACTTTTACATCTCTGGATTTATGTTCATTACCTATGCCTCCATCTTCTATGTTGCTTACTTCGATGACCGATGGATGGCCGATAGAATTGCTCTCTGCATCGCATGGGTTTACATTTTAGCCATTCCATTTTATCTGTTTTTCAATGTCAGAGTAACTGGGTTTTACATTGAGGATATGGATGCTATTGCCTACACTCTAAATCCGGAGATTGAAACATGGTTCAGAAGGATTGATGCATTTACAAACTGCATGCCTTCCCTCCATATTGCTGTACCATTCTCAATCTGGCTTACTTTCAGAAAGCATGATCATGATGGTCGATGGAAGCGTTTCCAAAACATGACACTGATTTACATCATCGTGACTGCATTTGCCATTGTATACCTTGGTATCCACTGGTTCTCAGACATCATCGGGGGGATGATGATTGGTGCACTAACTGTGAAAATGGTAGACAAATCGAATACAGCTGTTTGGAATGTTTTGGACGAACGTACCATCAACAGTCGTCTTGCAACGATTTTGACTCGTCCGATTCACTCACTAAAGTTCGTATTCAACCGCAGTAAAAAATTCACTCTCAAGTTGTTAAAACCAACAAGTAAAGAAACAGGTGCAATGATTGTTATTGTCCTCATTCTCACTGCAGGAGTGATTACATGGGATCTTACAAACAAGGATCTACCAGCAGAAGGTGTACAATCTGCTCAAGGAGCAGTTGCTTCTGATGGGTGGCTTGCCACCCTCGACAATCAATCAGGTATGGCCATCGTAATTGTTCACAATCTTTCATCAACTTCCGATGATGCAATCGATGTTATCCAGCCAACAATGGATATTGACTCGTTGTACGCCTTGAAGGAGAATTATTTGGTTATGGCGAACAGCTCTGAGATTATGCTTGTCGATCTAAACAAACCAGCCGAGACTCTTCTTGTGATTAATCAAATAGGGGTGAGTGGATTGGAATTAACCAATATACAAAATGAACCTGTACTTATTTACACATCAAATGACCAAATTCAAGCTGTTGATATCGAGGGTCAAAACATTGTCCTGCCCATGCTTCCTGAGGATCAAACCATCGACATGATTTCAGTTCAAGGAAACGAACTTGTGATGATTTCGAAGGAAATGCCTACAACTGTTCACATCGGGACTATCGGAATCTCTGGTACGCAAAACATCGTCATGAATGCAACATCGAGCGAGGAACAAGACCTGAAGTTGGAAGAATGGGGATTGTTTGTCGATTATCAAAATGCTTCGATTACAGACGTAGCATTCAATGATAAGTACATCGCTACAATCGTCAATGTTTCTGCAATAAATCGGCTTGTTCTCTATGATCGTGGAACGGTTCAACAATCGATGCCATTCGATGCGAAATTCCCGATTAACAATATTTCAATGGGCTATGAGTATCTTGTTTGGGAAGGACGAGACCATCTCAACCCAACCTCGCCTCAAGATCAATATCTCGATTGGGAAATACATCAGTACAATCTTGAAACGAAAATCAGTGAACAATTGACCTCGGACAGTATCAACCAATATGCTCCAATCGTCGTCGAAGAAGGGGTCGTTTATCTCGAGGAGGGCGATGATGGAGAACTCGTAGTGAAGGTGCTCACCAGGGGTACTGACCTTGCAACATATTCCAGCGTCGTCTTACAGTTTGCAGTAATGGGTCTTATCGCGTTGACATTCATCTACATCATCCAACGTCAAGATGAGGACAAGAAGGAACTTCTCAACCGTGATATCGGACACGAGTCCGAATGAGATTGAAACGATCAAGGACATCTTGCATCCCAACAGGTTGCCCGCCGGGTGTATGTTTAGCAGGGCCATGAGCGTCCTCATAAGCCGAATAACCTTCGATGACAGCGTCAATTGCATCCGTTCTGTGAGGGTGAGATGCGCCAAGAATTTCAAAAAGGACGTGAAGGTCTATTCCAAATAATTCAGTTTCATATTCAATCCGAGCAAGTCCAAAATCAATGAGTACTGCTTCGTTTTCAGGTGTTATGATGATGTTATTTGTCGATAAGTCACCATGCACAACAGCTTGCCGGTGAAGCATACGAATGCTTTGGCCGGTATTGTTCAAAATATCCCTGACTGTTTCATCAGAGATTGATGAATCATTGAGAATTTCAATCAAGGGTTTGCCTTGGATATGGCTCATGACCAATTGTTGTTCATACATATCACAATCCAGTAGCAAGGGGACATTCAATCCACTACGATACAATCGAACCAGCAATCTTGCTTCAGCGATCATTCTTCTTCGTCCAAGTCTGTCATCGAGGTCAGGATGTCTCCATGATCGATTTCGCCGTTGTTTACGAATTGCCGATTGGCCCATCCATGAACCCCGCCATACTTCTGCCTCTGCTCCGAGGTGAAGTCGCTGTTCGTCAACAAAGACCATTACTCTGACCGAAACCGCTCGTTATGATAAGTTCAGCGTTTGCATAGGGTTCAAATCAGTCAGCGGAGTGGGAAGGTTGAACATCATGTCGGTTTCATTGGCTATGTGCGCAGTTGACTTCTCCTCAACCTCGATGTCTCCCGAAGATCAAGCAATTGCTGAAAGGATTGCTGAATTGAAGAAAGAGTTGGGCGAGGACTTATTGATTCTTGGACATCATTACCAACGAGATAGCATTGTTATGCATGCTGATTTCCTGGGAGATTCCTTCATGCTTAGCCAAAAAGCAGCAGATTCAGATGCAAAGTACATCATTTTCTGTGGAGTTCACTTCATGGCAGAGTCTGCCGATATACTCACTTCCTCAGATCAAGTAGTGATGCTTCCAAACATACGTGCTGGTTGTTCGATGGCTGATATGGCAACACTTGTTGATGTTGAACAGGCCTGGGGTGAAATGCTTTCCTCGACGGATTTGAAGGATCCAATACATCGTAATGATCCAGCAGCTGTCGCAGAAGAGGGTGAATCATACCTCGTTCCTGTTACCTACATGAATAGCAGTGCCGACTTGAAGGACTTTGTTGGTCGCCATGGAGGCGTAGTATGTACTTCATCAAACGCAACTGGTGTTTTAGAATGGGCGTTTGAACGAGCAGGTCCGAAGGGAGCAGTCCTGTTTTTCCCAGATCAACATCTTGGTAGAAACACTGGAATTTCCATGGGTATCGAAGAATCTCAAATGCCAACGTGGACACCAGGTTCTGGTGCAAGTTCCGACCTCTCATTGGCTCGAATTATTCTGTGGCATGGATTCTGTTCAGTGCATAAGCGATTCAAGCCCTCTCAAATTGCAGATTTCCGTCAACGTCATCCAGATGGTGTAGTTGTTGTCCATCCTGAATGTCCAAAAGAAACCGTCGAGGTTTCTGATGCCAATGGTTCAACTCAATACATTCTGAACTATGTGGCAGGTTTAGAAAAAGGAGCCAAGGTAGCTGTTGGAACTGAGATTAACATGGTTGCTCGTCTGGCAGACCAACATCCTGACAAACACATCGAGTGTCTTGACCCAGAGATTTGTCCTTGCTCAACGATGTATATGATTCATCCAGCATATCTCATGGACTTGATGGAACGATTGGTTGATGGAGAAATCCACAATCAAATTCGTGTTCCACAAGACGTGCAGGAAGGGTCGCTTCTTGCCCTTGAGCGAATGTTGAATATCCTGGTATGATTATTCAGCAAGTCTGCGAAGTTCCTCAACGCTTCGAATTTCAGCAAGATAAATCTGTTCGATTGCATCGTACAAATCAGCATCTCCTTCTTCTTCGATCATTGAAATTAGTTCGCCATAGACCTCTGCTGCTTTTGTCTCTGTAATCAGAGATTCTGCAAGCATTTCGAGGTAGGAAGTTGTATGACGAATCGAGGTTGGATTTCGCTCAGTGACAGCAACACCGCCAAGTTTTACAATAGCAGAACGGACGATATTTGAGTGCGTCATCGATTCAGTGGCTTCGCTAGTAAAGTGAGGTTCCAATTGAAGTCTGTGAATGCCTCGGATATATGCGGCATAATGCGCATACATGCTTATCGCTCGTAGTTCCCAACCAAGGGCTTGGTTCAACTTTTCAATCAGCACTTTAGTGGACATCTAAGGTACCCTCACGCTTCCTCTTCTTAAAGGTCAGGATGAGGCTGTAATTGCTGTGCTGAGTCTCCAACCAATCAAGGCCATTAATGGACAGAGAACCATTGTTAATCCTACATAAGTGAATGCCAAACCGCTTTGCTGTTCATCGAACATACGGATTGTTTCAACTGAAAAGGTTGACATTGTAGTCAAGCCTCCAAGGAGACCAGTTCCAAGGAGAAGTGCCACGTTTTGAGAGACGACATGTTCTGCAAGAGCAACAGCTATGGCTCCGAGTAAAAGGGAGCCTACGAGATTGACGACAAAGGTAGCCCATGGAAACCCATCAGTTGCAAGCCATTCTGAAGTCAAGTAACGCATTGCTGCTCCAATTCCTCCACCGAGCGCGACCAAACCAATCTGTTGCAACACAGATGAACCTAAGGCCTGCTACACTTCAATATCGTGCTTGATTCAATCCGAAAAACCATCAATTGGGGATGATGTGGCAAGGCCATGCGCACCGTATGGTTCATGACTGGAAACTCCGGAAAGGTACGAGAAGCCCAGCATGCTTTGCAACCACTTGGCTTTGACGTGGTTCAGTTACAGGTCGAAGGAGTAGAGATAAGTGAGCCCCAAGCGGATGATTTGGAGGACGTTGCTCGGTCAAAGATTGATCAAGCGATTCCTCATCTTCCTTCACCACATGATGCTTTGCTCGTTGAAGACGCCGGATTATTCGTTGATTCATTGGATGGATTCCCTGGCGTCTACTCTGCTTATGCCCTGAAAACAATAGGCTTCAATGGATTACTCAATCTTCTCAAAGATTCACCTCAACGCAGCGGAGCCTTCCATGCTGTAGCAGCCTTATGGTTGGATGGAGAAATTCATGTTTCTCGAGGAATTTGTAACGGAGAAATTGCAATGCAAGCAAGCGGTAATGATGGCTTTGGATTCGATCCTGTGTTCGTTCCACATCCAATACAAATCGATGGAGTAGAATATTCTACAGATGGAAAAACATTCGCTGATGTTGACCTCACTGAGAAGGAAATGTTTAGTCATAGACGAAAAGCGTTGGATGGTTTGATTCAAATTCTGAACGAATCAAAGCCGGCATCATCGTCATAAGCACGAAGCGACTGGAGTGTTTGATAGGCATGGGATTCCTTCGCAATACAATCGCATTTGCGTTTGTGGCAGTGTTGGTTTTCTATCTCGCAATGGCGGGAGAGTTAGCCGAACAAGAACAATACGCGACAATTGGTGTCATGCTTGTTCTTGGTTTTACATTCATTTTCTCGGGGCAGCCTAAGTTTGACATGCCTGAAGCCAGGCAAGTACAATCAAAGCAATCCATGGTTGAAATAGAAACTGCTCCTTCAGAATCTCAACTAGAAGAGGCAGAATCGATTGTGGAAGCACCTCTCCCTGACAAAATGACGCTCAAGGAGCGAAAAGCTGCAAAGATACGTGCAGCCCAAGAAGTTCAACGTGCTGCAATGGCAACAACCAGTGATAAGATCGAAGTAGAACTTCCGGTCGTAACAGTTGAGGCAGTTCACGTTGCCGATGAATACGTCGTGGAAGTGAGTCCGGAATCAATCGAGGAAGCAGATATTCAAGCCACTGTCGCTGAGAGAGCATCAAGGCATAGTGAGATTCGACAACGAATCGAAGCACGTCGTCGTTCTCAAATGGCTGATATCCGAGCATCGAGCGCACGTATGTGGGAAGAACACGCAGTCCGAGAAGACCTTGTCGAGATTCTTCAAAAGGAAGGGCATGGATTGGCTGTTCTCGATGAACCTGCTCAGCCTGAAGCGGGACATATCTATGGTGCAACATTCATACGAATAGATGATCAACGTGTTCTGAAGTATCGTTCTCCTCTTGACTCGGGCTTTGAAGCGATTATTACAACCGAGAAGGTATTGGAAAATGATCTAGTTGAACTTCCTCCATTGATTGGGCAGGACGGTAATCCGTTACCGCTCCCTCTTCCGGGGCCTTCGGGCGCCCTTGCAGCATTGAAAGAAGAAATGAATGAGTGAAGGAGTTTGCCTCATGCATTCTCAATATAATGATTCTACCAGACAAAGGAATCTTGCATTACTTGGATTAATTCTCGTTGGCATCGCACCGACTGTCTCAGTTCTAACTGGATTTGCATTCAAAGCAGGTGTTTTAGCAATCGTCGTGTTTGTTTTTACCAAAGTGTGGATTTTTGGCTTACCAGCATTTTGGCATTTACGGATCGACAAAAACGTCCTTTCTCGTTCTCCAGCGTTGAATGGAGGATGGGCAGTCTCTGCAGGTTTAGGAATTGCAATGGCGGTTGTCATCATGCTTGCATATTTTCTTATTGGAGACGCATTGCTAAGTGATGAAGACCTTATTGAAATTCTTGATCAATTTGGTTTGACAACTCCATGGAAACTTATGCTTGCTATTCTCTTTTGGGTGTTCATTAATTCCGTGTTGGAAGAGTTCGTATTTCGATGGTTTATCACATCCAAAATAGAACAACTGGTTTCAGGAAAATGGCTGCCTATTCTTCTTTCCGCAGGTGTTTTTACACTGCATCACACCATCGCATTAGCGTTCTTTATCGACCCACTAGGGAACTTTTTGGCATCATCTGGTGTTTTTATTGGAGGCGTAATATTTTCTAGGATTTACATCGAGTATCGAAGCATATGGGTGGCTTGGGTCGCCCA
>CAXAHE010000077.1:0-7674 GCA_963968475.1 uncultured Candidatus Poseidoniales archaeon
TACATGCATTCCTTCTTGTTGACATGATCGGTGATGCTGATTTGCAGATTAACCGAGTGTATCCTCCAAAGGTTGGCCTGTCCGAGACCGACCGACTCTGGGACGCAGTCGATGGATTAGCATCATCTCTTGGATTAGTAAAAGATGTCGCTGCATGCGACGGCACCCTTGGAATAGACATTGTCAACACAGACGTACTTGATGGAGTCATTGATGACCATGTCCCAATGCTCGAAGTAGGAATACCTGCGATTGACCTTATTGACATCCGCTTTGGCCCGAATGCAACAAAATGGGGAGGATACTGGCATACCCATGAAGATACGCCAGACAAAGTTTCAGCCGAATCATTAGCGCATGTGGGCCGTATCCTCGAACTTGGCCTCCGGCAGGGGTCTTGGCTGATGGATGCGAATGAGACATTGATGGAAGATACTGACGACAAAGCCGAACAAAAATCTGAAATTAATATCATCTATCCAATCCTTGCCTTCACATTTATTGGAACTATTTTGCTCATTTCCGGGATATTACACGGAAGCGTACGTTTCAAACGATAGGAACGTATAGCGCGGATATACCCCGATAGCGATATTATCGCGCAGTGGGATACTGAGGCTTTTGAAATGGACATTAACGAACGACGTGATGCTCTGCGTGCCCGTGTTCGTAAGAAATTGGATGAAAGCGAAGAAATTCCTGAAGAAGATGAACTTATTGTTCAAGAACAAGAAATTGTACTATCAACAACTCAGAATGAAGAACTTCTGTTCATGGAAGACAAAAATGGAGTACTGGCCCTAGCATCATCTCTCATTTTCATTGGTAGCGTTCTGGGAATTATCACTGGATTACTCCTGCTGCAAGGGAACCCCACTGATCTACTCGGAAACACTCTTGAAGTTGATGATGTAATTGACGTCAGAGGAATTGTACTCGAATCCGAATCAGGGGATTCAATAGAAGGAGTTACTATCGAGTTACTTGAACTAGGCAGCAAGACCATTTTACAAACTGCGACAACCAATAGTTACGGATATTATGAATTTGAAAATGTCATGCCGGAACCACATATAATACGCGTCACGCTTGATGGATACAAAACTGTTGAGCGAACAATTAGTGCAACGAATGTCAATCAGGATGCGTTCACACTTACTCCTGGTGAAGGATTAGTACAGGAAGATGAGACAACCTCTAGTTCAGGCTGGACGCTTGAAAATGCGGTTGCCCTTTCCACTGGAATCGCCTTAGTCACAATCGCAGCTGGCGTAGTTGGCCTTTACTCGGCTGTTGGCGTTCGAAGTCAAAAGCGGTATAGAAGAACGCAATATTTTGCTGGAATCGCATTGCTGAGCCGAGGCTTCATCGTGTTTGGCCCGTTCTTAATTCTCTGTGGCATGGGTCTGATGGTCTTGGCAAAAGACGAATTTGACCAACCAGAGGTGGAATAGGTTGTACCTTATCACCGTTGAAGGCGGGGATGGCTCTGGAAAGGGAGAAGCAGTTCGAATCATTGCAGAACTACTCAATCAGTATCCTTTCAATGATGTTCATTTGACACACGAGCCTAGGCGGCACAGTGAACTTGGGAAACTCGCACTTGAGTCAGTCAAAATCGGTGATAAAACTCCTTTGCAAGAAGCTGGGCTATTTGCTGCTGATCGGCTTGACCACTCCCATACATGGATTCGACCTAAACTCGAGAGTGGAGAAGTTGTTGTCTCGGACAGAAATATTCATTCTTCGTTAATTTATCAAGGCGTAGTAGGTGATTTGGGAGTAGATACTGTTTGTCAGATCAATGCTGCTGCAATGATTCCCGACCTTGTTGTTTGGATTGATTGCGACCCTGACAGAGCAATCGATCGGATTAAACATGCTACACTCCGAATGAGCAGCGAAAAACAGGAATATTTCGAAACCCCTGAGATTCAAAGAACAATTCGAAAAGGATTTGATGACCTTTTATCAGGGAAGATAGCAGTAACAGCACCGTTTGACAAATGCTGTGTTGTTGGCCCAATTTTGAATGAAGGGGGACTCGATGAGTTACGCCAGAAATTACGTGCTGAGTTACGGAACTTTTTCAACAGAAGGCCAGCTCCTTTAAACGTCGACGCTGACAAAGTAGACAGATACTTACTCAATAAACTTGCCCATGATGTGCAGCAACAAACTCGGATCCACGGAGCCCCGATGGAAAAAACTTCAGTTAACATCGGATGGCTATCTGGGAAATCTCCTTCGCAATGGATGCAATTCGCCGAAGATTGTTGGCGGTCTGAAGAAGCAAAGCAATTTGATGTACCAAGCAACCCGTTCGCACGTTCCTGTTGGTCGGTTTTGGGAACTCTTTCTTTGATGGCAGGATCTTGTGAAATCCCTCGTTTACACAAGTCCCTCGGACCCCATAGAATGGTTACAAGGCGGCACACGCAACGTCTGGTAAAATGGCTTGAAGAAACAAATTGGATTCATCGACAACAGAATCACATTCCATTTGCAGAGGGCCAGGTCTTCAAATTGAGAGATTCGATGATTGGGTTTGCTCGATTAACACTCGCCATGTGGCCTATTCGGACTCCTCTTTCAAGTTGGAGGAAAAGTAATCCTGATAAAAATTGGGAAGATGGACTCAAGGAAATCCTGCAAACTATGTTGCAGGGACAAGCGAAGAAAACTGTGGAGAATATTATTGAACGATTGAAAATCTTATCGAGTGGTCACGAAAACTGCCCTGTTCCAGAAGATATTGAACAGTTGCTTATTTGGTGGTCAATGCCACCTCCCGATCATTCTTCTTCAACATCTTGAGTTCGTTGAAAACGAACGTTTCCAGGAAGACGGACATCTCCGGCTTTATCAAATCGATTTGGTCGGGCACTGTAAGCAGCTGCAAAGAAAAGCCCCAAAACAAAACCAAAGGGAATGCCTGTTGTCAATCGCAGAAAAGCCGTTGATTCACGGTCTGTCAAGAGTTGGGTAAATCCATCGATGGCAAGTGGTAGCACACAGAGCGCCCCAATTCCAATAAACAGAAGCGTCCTTCGGTTTTTGAGATACACTTCTTTCATATATTGATCGGGCAAGACCGAAAGGAAGGTATCTCTAAGAGTCCACCTATTTACTCCCTTGCGAGAGTAGATAAATCCACCAAGCGCTAACCCAGCAAATATCCCCACATCTCTCACGCACACCGGCATTTGATTACCATTTATCGACCATGAACGCTCATGTTTTTGATGGCAGTTCAAATCTCCAAAGGCATAGATTGAAGCACTGTAAAAATCTAAATCAGTCCATGTGAAATTCTGCCCGTCATCGTTGTGGTAATCGAAAGCATTGGCTCTCCCAGATAAATCTGTGATCGTATCTGGTTCGGAGATAAGCGGGGCGATGAAAAAAGAAATGAACAAAAAAAAGCTTATTCCTCCAATCCAAAGTCCAGCCTTCTTGTCTCTCGACCTGGAAGTGAGACCATTACGCTCCATGGTTCGATGACGGACAAACCGCCTTTAATGCTTGAGTTCATCGACGGTTTCTTTTCATTTGACATCTTGGCATGGCCATGACAGAACAGGCTACTGAGCGAGTTGGCCTCTGGCTTGGCCTCCAAGCAGGTGGTTTTCTTGGCCTGTATTTTGGATTCAGCCTCGCTTTGGTTTCAGCCTTAACCAGTCCTGATGAGATATTACGAATCGTGTACTTAATGGCCTTACCCCCATTCATTGGAAGTATTCTTCTCGGACCCTTTTTGGCAAGAAGAATTCGCCCAGTCATTTCAAAAATACCTCCATTTAATCGAGTTCTTGAGGCAGTAAAAGGATTGGATGAAGGACAAGGGAGGTGGAGGGCTCTGAGTCATATTCGTAGTGATGGTCGAACTGTTCGCCTCGATCTTCATGATTCAACAAGAGTAAATGAAATCCTCTTAGCAACACTACCTTTGGTTGAAAGTTTTCCAATACGTTACATTGTAGGAAGAGGCATTCCTGCAAGCCGACAACCTCAGCTTCGGCCGCTCGTCCTCGAGACCATAGATGGGCAATTCTCGAAAACAAGACAATCAAGATTCACATCAGCAATTGAAGTTGGACCAGAATTATCCGAAGAACTGCGTAATCAACGGAAAAAAATCAATCGATTATTGACCATCTTCTTGCCAATTGCAACATTCCTTGGATGGCTGGAAATGCGATAATCAATCATGTGATATAGCCGATTCACTTATTTCATAGTGTGCTTAGATAAATTTATGCGGGAAGCAAGTTTTTTCTGGAAACGCGACCGCTTGGGGGCAATAGAAATTGCTCCGTTGCTCGAGGTTGCAGAACGAATTGAATTCCTCTCATACATTAACAGGGCTCCAAAAGACATTCAATGTTTGTTAAAATTTCACCTCAAAGAAGGCGTAAGTATTTCAGATATTGATTCACTTGATTTCCTTGATGTGATCGACGTGATGCATGAATCCACAAAGCCCGAGGAAGGACATCTCATAATATGCAGAATAATTCATCCACTTTCAAACCTCAATGCTCGAACCAAAGGAACCTATGCCGTACCTGGTTCACGATTAGATGAAAATGGACTTACATACATCATCCAAGGACCTTCGTTGAAGTTGAGACTCATGTCGGGGGTTATGCGCTTAATGTCAAAACCTGATCGAACAAGTGCACGGAATCTAAATCTTACACCTCAGAAACACGAAACTATCCTCTCTGAGAAACAACTAAAACTCGCTAAATTTGCTTATGACCATGGCTATTATGACCTTCCAAAGAGAATAAAAATTACTGAATTATCAGAACAAATGGGCCTAGCAAGAGCAACTGTATCCGAACATTTAACAAAGATCGAAGGGATTTTGATGGATGATATTTTTTCATCTATGACAGATGTGCGCTTGAGACCTGAAGATGCACGAAGTATTGTCCTTAGCATGGAGATTGATATGGAAGATGCAGGAATGAATACAGAAGGTTTCGAATCCCTTATTCAAAGAATGAAAGATAACATTGAAATGGAACTGGAACAGAATCCGGCTGAATTCAATGAGATTGACTCCTCTAAAAATCCAGAAGAGATTCTAGACGAACTAAGAAACGATATCGATTAGGCTCCTCATGTTTTTACGTAACAGTTTGGTGAGTATATCATGGATGGGATGAACGAACTCCTCAATCGGATTGAAGATTCGGGGATGATTGTACCCGAAGATGTCCGAGAAGCGATGTGTTCGCTTCATCTTGAGCAATTTACATCCTATGATCACGATTGTTTTTTTCACGACCGACCAGTTGTTTTCATGGAAACAAAAAACGGTGGCGTCAAGACCATTTCCGCACCTCATATGATTGTAACATTATTACATCAACTCGAATTATCAAAAGGCCAAGAAGTTCTTGTCCTCGGTTCGAAAGGGGGATATCTTGCAGCCCTGATAGCAACAATTCTTGGAGAGGATGGTCGCGTTCTCTTATTCGACCCATCAGAAGAAATCATCCGCCACACTGCAAAAGCACTCTCCGGTTGGCCAACAATAGATGTGCGAACAATAGAAGCGGTCGAGGTTGCTCCGATTGAAACGCCAGGTGATTTGAATCGAATTCTAGTAACTGGGGGGATTACAGAGGTCCCAATGTGGATGGAAGAACGAATTGTTGAAAATGGCTTTGTAATTGCTCCGATCGGCGAATATCAAAACCAGGAGTTGATGAAAATCGAACGTCAAGGGGAGGAACTTCACCCGACCTCGCTCGGACCAGTCTCTTTTGGCCCAGTTGATATCATCGAAAGTGAGCCACAGCCGTTAACTGCGTTAGAAATTGTGGATTTGATTGAAACATTGATCGAAACGTGCCATGAGATGGAATTATGTGGTCCTAATGATCTACACGCATTAGGAGAATTAGCCGACCAACTACGACTTATGGAACAGACTGAACATGAACGATTGGAAGAATTTATTGTTGAAAATATGCAACAATTTGTTCATTTATGGCCCATGATTCAGTTGATGTTGACGCCATCACTTGCCAGACCGGGTGATATCGATGGTGATGATCAACCCTCTGGGCCAAGTTTTGATGAATTTAAGCCCTGAGGGATACACATGGCAGCATCTGTTCAGTCTACGATTGCTAAACTCAAACATAAGGATGTTCGCCAACGTAGAAGGGCTGTACGTGTCTTGTTTGATTCTGATATTCATGAAAGCGTAGAGGCTTTTTCAAAATTCCTCAATGATAAAGACATCTGGTTCAGAAATAAGGCAATTGAAGCCTATCGAAGATGGGCGCCTAAGCATGCCCCACATCTACTAATCGAATTGGCTGAAGGGGAAAAAATCGATGGCCATAAATGCGTCTCCTCGGTTTTACAAAATCTAGAGAATCTGAAACTAGCAGAAGAATTAGCTCGCCTTTTACTGGTAAGCGAAGATTCAATCGTGAAAAGAAATGCTTCAATCTATCTTATTGACAACGGATTTTCAACCAGTGAAGAAGAAGAAGCCTTCCTGAATGCAAAGGATCCTGGAATCAAGTCAGCCTCTCTCGCCATTACAGATAACATTCAGTCTCTACGAGATGCTCTCATCGACTCACATCCTGATGTTCGAAAGCAGGCAGGAATTCGTTTGCTTGAAATGGACCTCAGTAAAGAAGAAGAATCTCTCTTGAATACAGCGATTTCAAATGATGCTGCATTATGGAAACTAGCAGTTCCTAAGGCGATGAAAGAGGACAATGAGAATCTTATATCTCTCGCTAGAGGTTGTACTAATTCACAACGTCGATTCTTCGTAGCCAGTATGAGAGAGCACATACACGAAGCAGACGACAAAAGAATCAACGCCCTTCTCGCTGAGGATTGTACTTCAGTAGTTTCACGTTGGCTAGTTGGACGAAATGATTCGAAAAGTGATGTCCTTCGGGAAACGTTACTGTTCGATGAGCGTGTGGACAGTATCGACAAGTCGAGGATGTTAGAACGGGTTTTACATCGACAAAACGAGGTACTTATCCAAGAATTGGCACAAAAGATCCTAGACCAATCTTTTGACGAAGTTGTCCTAAGTGCAGCGCGAAACCTATCAACCGTAACCGATGAACCCTCATCATGACCGAGTCAGGTATCACCTTCACAGTCGATGCGACACAACCTTCTCACCAGAGACTAAAGGTTGCAATAGAAATCAAAGCCCCGTTTTCAAAGCCAAAGTTAACCCTCTCCTTTCCTCGATGGGTTCCTGGATCCTATTTCCTTCGTGAACCGATTCAACATGTTACCGACTTGTCAGTTAATGATGAATCGGGGAATGCATTGACTTTTTCGAGAAAAGAAGTGGACTCAATTGTCATTTCAAATGTACAATCCTGCAAGTATGTCACTGTGGAATACCGACTCCTAGCCGTAGACTTATCAGTACGTAACAATCATTTCGATGAGTCACACCTCCATATGATGCCTCCTTTTACCTGGTTTTTACCGACATCCGGCATAGAAAGTGAACGAATGAATCTTCAGCATTCGATTCAATTCAAACTTCCTAAAATGTGGACAGTTACTACTCAACTCAATAAGATTGGACTGAAAGAGACCAATGACATGAAGATCCATACTTATTCAGCGAGAGATCGGGATGATTTACTCGAGGGAATGGCG
>CAXAHE010000078.1:0-7561 GCA_963968475.1 uncultured Candidatus Poseidoniales archaeon
GTATTGAATATAGAGGAGGAGCAAGTTAAAAGATATTTTAATGAAAGCGATCTTTACATTGAAACGGGTTATTCGATTATTGACCCCAAGTGGAATGAACGTTACACGATATCGGGAAAAGGATTCATTAAAACACGACGAATTTGGAAAGTATTTCCTCGATTCGAGACGTTTTTATTATTCCCGCAGTAGCATGAATTATGGCGTGTGCTTCATATAGGGGTCGTCACTCGGCAAAATGACTTCGGTCACCTTCTCTCCCGAGGCGGCGCCGGTGAAGGACGGAAGAGGCTCACCCCCTTCCGCTTCATTGCTACGCTGAGAGAAGGCCGGGGAGAGGAAAAAAGATGTACAAAATCGTAACAAAAGAGGATACAATTCGTATTCCCGCAGAGTACATGAAGAAAGGACAATCTCTTGATCAACATATTGATCGATTGGCTATGACTGCATTCGAAGGTCGCTTTGATGAACAAAACCGCTTCATTCTAGTCACAAGTAACCACACCCCTCTCGGCCGTGGCCGAATCATTCACGGCGATGGTGCAATTTACCAACGAGTTCGTTTTGATGCTCTTCTGTTCTGCATGGATGACTACGAAGTTGTAGAAGGAGCTATTTCCGAAGTAAACGAATTCGGAGCCTTCGTCCGTATTGGTCCAATGGAAGCCCTACTTCACAAGTCGCAGATTCTTGAAACTCAAGTTGAAGTAAACGTCGGAGCAGGGACAATTTCTGGTCGCGATGATGACAAGCGCCTTGGAATCGGTACAGCAGTACGTGCAAGAATCGTTTCTCTTTCCCCAGATACAAGCGATCCTCGTCGTTCAAAGATTGGATTGACATGCAAACAACCAGGATTGGGCTCCCTCGAATGGCTCCATGCACCAGGTGAGTGAACATGGCAAAGAAACCCTATGCATGCGGTGAATGCGGATTAATTCTGCAAGATGATGTTGACCAATGTCCTCGTCACCCATCAGCACAAACAACAACTGACTGGCAAGGCTACGTCATTATCATTCACCCTTCTCGTTCAGAAATCGCTGAACGATTGAACATCGACCAATCTGGCCGATATGCATTGAAGGTGAACATCCGTTAAGGAGAGAATAACAATGGAAATTGTAAGTCGTACAGAAAATAAATTGCTCAACCGCGTTGAAATCGAATTTCGATGGAGTCATAAAGGAAAGGTCACTCCATCTAAAAAGGAAGTTATGGATCTTGTAAAAACTCTTGAACCAGGTTCAAACCCTGACCTCATCGTTGTTAAGAACTGTAAAACTCGATTTGGCCAGGCATTAACTACTGGAAATGCTTTCATCTACGAAACAGATGGTGCAATGAAGGTTGAACCTGATTATATTTATGAGCGCCACAAGGGATTCCGAAGTGGGGCAGCTGCTGATGGAAAGACGGAAGGTGATGAGTGATGGCTGAACCAAATCCAAAAGCAAAGTGGTCAAAGTACGCTATTGCAGAAGACGGAACTCTCGAGCGAAAAGCAGAACATTGTCCAAACTGTGGTCCGGGTGTATTTTTGGGCGTTCATTCTGACCGAAAGACCTGCGGAAGATGCGGTTATTCAGTCAAAATTGAGTGAGCGATCATACCATCATTTGTGATAACCCAAAGTCCACCTGGGCTCTGGACATGTTGGACAACGACTTCCTGATTTTCAAATCGTTTGAAGTCGTTTTCCATAAGTTCTAATTCTTCTCTCCATCCTGCGAGATACCATGAATTTGATTCTTCGTTGAACATAACACTTTGAATTGGTCCGCTAGTTGACGCTTCACAGAAGAGTTTCCCTTCTCGATACCAGTAGATGTGGCCGTCTTTCAAAACGAGTAGGCGATTCGGGCCGATGGCTACCACCTTGTCGAGTGAACCGTCAAGGGTAAATGATCCCGATCCGATTAAGGAGCCATCTTCCTTTGAGAGTCTGCAACAGCCTCCTGCTCTTGACCAGATTTCTATACTGGTATTCGTAACGCAGATTTCCACGGATTCTTGGCTCATTGGAATTTTTTTCAAATCAGGCCACTCGGGTGGTGGTGCTCTCCATTGCTCAACTCCATTAGAATTGAAAGAGTAGACGCCTCTATTCCATAATATGAATATAAATCCATCATCATGTCGTTCTAGACCTAATGGTTCTGCATCAAGGACATGAGACCATAATACACCTGCGGGTTGTATTGCGTTCTGAATGAGGCGTGCCTTACGAACATCTCCTCTTTCAGCACCTTCCTGGAATGGTTGTGTGCAACGTATTGCTCCCATTCTTGCAACAAGTAATTCCCGGTCAATCCACGTTGCAACAAGTAAATCATCAATCATTATGACATGTTCTATGGGTGCTGGAAATGGGCGTGCAAATTCTTCGATTGGATTCCATTCATCATCCAATCGACAGAGTTCTCCATCAATACCAACCGCTATGGCAAAAACATCTTCAATTAATGGTGTAGGGAGTATTTTCAAGACTTTGAATGGTAGTTGCTTCGTTTTCCTTCCCTCGCCCATGTGGTTGCTAATGACGGGTTGCTTGTCAATACTCGCTTTGAAAAACCACCTTGTTCTCCAATGTATATGGACGGAGTCATTCTCATCGCTGTGAATCGTAATGACATTGCTTCTGCCAATCAGGCGAAATTTCTCCTTGAGAAAGACACATGGCACCAGTTGACAGATGTCGAAGGTCTCAGAGCCTATCGATATAAACATGTCCGGTTATGGTATTTACCAGAGCGAATACTATGGGAAGACCACCTCGACAAGCGATGGACTACAGCCACAAATGAAACCGTATCTGAAGTAATATTTCCATCACGTCATGCAGCTAAAAGTGGAACACCTTGTCTAACCTTACACCCAATTGGAGTTCCCCATTTGGAACTTCATTCGACACCAGAATTTGGAGGCCAATCGGGAGTTGCACCACCCCCGAGTACCAGGTTAGGTCCGTGGTGGCGATTACTCAATGAGAAGTGGATCGAGCAATCCATTCCTGAATTTTCATTATCCCTTGAAGTAACTCATCACGGCCCTGTGCTTGAAGTACCATGTTTGTTCATTGAAGTTGGTTCTACACAAGAGTACTGGCCTCATGAAGAGGCAGCAAAACTCCTTGCAGATGTCATCTGGGAGGGTCTCGGCCTTACAGGAATTGATGAGGTCGGGAATTGGGATTCGGAAAGAAATCATTCACATCCAGTTCTCATCACATTGGGAGGTGGCCATTATGCTCCTAAAGGAAATAAATTAGGATTAGAAGAGCATGTTTGGCTTGGGCATATGCTTGCGAATCATTCAATTCCATTTGGAACCTCAGAAGATCCAGGTATTCTTTGGCGTCAGTCAATTGATGCGATTGTACAATCCACAAAGAAGGCATTTCCTGAAGGTTCTGTTGTAGCAACCGTTGAAAAAAAGTCATTCAAGGGATGGCAACGCCAATTAATCTATCAACACCTAGAATCCATCTCTATCCCAATTCTTCGGTCAAAACCTTTCTTGGAAATGGTCAAAAGTCGGCAGCAGAACCAGTGAATAAGGGGAATACTCATGCTCTCAAAATTAATTGTAGCAATGACACTTCGCATGCCTAAATGGTTTGTTCGCTGGGTATCTCGTCGATACGTAGCAGGTTCGACACTTGATGACGCAGTACGAGTCATGAAACGTCTTGAAGCAGAAGATGCCTGTTTCACAATAGACGTTCTTGGGGAAGAAATCTCAAGCATGGATGAAGCCAATTATTTCCTTGAAGAATATGTTCGTGTTATGAATTCGATTGTTGAGCATGGTATTGACGCTAATCTTTCCATAAAGCCTACTGCGTTCGGCTTGTTAATTGATGAAGCAAAAGGATTTGATAACATAGAGTCGCTAGTTCGACAAGCTGCAGAACATGATATGTTTGTGAGACTTGATATGGAAGATCATAGAGTTACCACAGAAACTATTGAGGTCGTTCTGAAACTTCATGGAAAAGGACTTACTAACGTGGGTACAGTATTGCAAGGGCGTCTTCACCGTACGTTAGATGATATTTCAGATGTTGAATCAGTACTGGGCCCAATGGCAGATTACAGAATCTGCAAAGGAATTTACCTTGAGCCAGAAGAGATCGCATATACTTCACGAGGTGATATCAGAACGGCCACAAATGATGCAATCAAACAAGCACTGGCAAAAGGAGCATACGTTGGCATCGCATCACATGACCAGCCAGTGGTAGATTTTTCACTAAAGATGCTTGATGATTTGAAAATGGGTCCTGGCCAAACTGATCCAAGGAAAAACGCTGGCGAAGATCGGAAAGGTAAAGGGCCAGGATATGAGTTTCAGATGCTTCTCGGAGTATGCGGTCCATTACGCAGAAAATTAGCCAAACAAGGTCATCGAACAAGAGTGTACATCCCTTACGGTGAAATGTGGTATGAATACAGTATTCGCCGATTACAAGAAAATCCTACAATTGGTCTTCAAGTCGCTAAAGCATTCTTGATGCCATGGTCGAACCGTCCATGATTACTTTCGTCGTCGCTTCTTATCTCTACGATTTGTAGGCTGGACTCTTTTTTTGATAATCTCTCTTGGAAGAATGGGATTAGGATTGAATCCAAGCTTTCCTTCTTTCCAAGCTTGTCGACGTTCTCTGGGTGTCTTTGGAGCGAAGCGCTCCGGCCTTGGCGGTTCATGGAGGTACATCCGCTTAATCTTAGAAGCATCTACGGTACCGCGGAGTGTTCTTCCTTCTCCAGTGTGAATCGCTCTGATTCTCCAAGTTTGAGGTCCTATCTCAATAAGTGTGCTTGCCTTGAATGTAGTCCCTTGATCTACGATGAGGACATCAGGAGTTGAAAATTCGCCGCGGGTTTTTGTGATCTTAACACGCAACATGTCTTGACGGAGTGCGACAGCTCGGATGACCTTTGTAGCCTCCATTGATTCAGAGGTTCCTTCCTTCGATTCTAAGCGAGTAATTCTCCAAGTCATGTCATCATGCTCAAATACATCACCTAAATCTAGCCATTCATCGGAATCAAGGTCAATGGTGGCCATGTATGAATCCGGTCCGTATGTTAACATGAATGGGACCCTCTTTAATGGGGGTGGGCGGAATTGTAATTCATGTACTGATGTGCAATCATTGCATCGTAAGAGGTAATCTTTACCTCTGCCCATCTCTCTTTCTCGAAGAATATTATGACCCGTAACATCGTCACATGTAGGACAAAGTACTGCATTTTCGAGTACTTCTTCTTCTTCGAAAAAGTCCTCCTCTTCGTCAAAGTCTTCCATCGGTCTCATGCAGCCCTCGATGAATGACACCTTTGAAGGCACCGCATCTGACTGGAACACAGACTTCAAAACAAAATGTCGATAGCCTCAACCAATGAGCGAAGTGAAAAGAGAAGATGTACTTCCTGCACTGCTTATTGCTGATGATGAGAGGTCGAGAGACGAGCCCGAGATCGCAGCCAATATTTCTACTCAATTGGAACACATGGGACTTCACACATGGTCAATTTCTGTCATAAGACGATTAAGAGATGCTATTGGTCGTTTATCGCCAACATCTGTCTTGGAAATAGGTGCGAGTATTGGCCATCGTTCAGCATGGTTGTTTGATCTATTTACAGTTCAACGACCTGATAAATTCGATTTAGTTGAACAAGGTGCTAAATTCGGAGTCATTCTATTTCGACTTCAATCACGATACGAAGCAGCACCTTGGTCAAACATACTGGTTGGAGAATTTTCAACCCTTTTAGCTGAAGCAAAAGCTTGGTCAATGACGATGAAATCTGGAGTGGGTACTGGTGAAAAGCGCCTAGACCTAACATATGATGCGATAATAGTCGACGACCAACCTGAAAAAGTCGCTTCTACAATATCAGAATCCCTCCCGCTGCTTTCTAAAAATGGTGTTTTATTCACAGTCGAACCACCAACTCCAACGGGAGAATATGATGAACTCGATGAAAATGAACAGGCTAAGGTTGACGGGTTTAATGATTGGATAAAACTTGTTGAGGCAACAAATTCAACTCATCACATGGCGTTTGTTCCATTGTTCGAAGGTACTCTAGTTGCCTTCTTCAAACGCTAAGTCAAGTTTCATTGGCTTTATTCAATAGGGCTTGTATATCCAGTAAACCATAACCATACTTGTCATCATGACCTGATTGGCTATCTTGAGGCGACACTGTTTGCATTAGCCAATCTTTAACCTGGTCGATTGTGGATACATCACTCGATGTCCCGTTACTCGCTAGTTCCGGATGTTGTTCAAGTAGTAAGGCTATGGCTCCTGTTACGAATACAGTTGCTGCACTGGTTCCACTTGATGATGACCATGTTCCTTTGTTGTTGAGGACAGGGACTTCTTTAGCAGGTGCGACAACTTCAGGCTTCTTGTCAGGATCATTTCGTGGTAATTGAAACGGGAACAGACTTCCGCCATTGTTTCCAATTGAGGATTTGGCCCATGGGCCCCCTGATTCAGTGACTCCCCCAACGCAAATTACACGACGTTCTCCTCCGGGGGATGCGACGTCTCCGTCATCTTCCTCTCCACCGTCGTTTCCAGCGGCAGCAACCACAAAGATTCCCCGAGTTGTTGCATCAGCGACTGCATCTTCGATTGTTCTTCCACCTGAATTAAGGAATGGTAGGAAATCCGGAGCACCACCAAGGGATAATGAAATGATATTCGTATTCATATTTATACACCAATCAATTCCAGCTGCCACATCTTCTTCATATCCAGAACCGTTTTCTTGCATCACCTTAGCAACATAGAGATCAACATCAGGAGCAATCCCGTCAAGCCAACCATCTGCGATAAGGATTCCAGCCATATTTGTGCCATGGCCATTGTCATCATATGGGTTGGTTTTACCTTGAACTACATCTGTCCATCCTTTCAATTCGTAGCCCTCAAGGTCTGGATGGTCGAGTTCAATACCCGTATCGACAACACAGACTTTCACACCTTTTCCTGTTAGACCAGTTGGCATTTTAATGAGATCTTGATAAGCATCTTCCGAATTGATCAATGCATCTTTAGGCTTCACGAAGCTCAACGCATCTCCAACCAATACACTGTAAAGAAATCCTGCCACCAAGATGAGCATAATTCCAGCACCTATGCTGACAATCTTTCGAACGATAACGAGATCATTTTCCAGTTGAGGATTCATCACAACTTCTGGAATAGATTCTTCCATATGACTTCCTCAACTGAATGCCTGTACTGCTTCGGAGAAAGTGTCTACGAACCTGCGGACATCTTCCTCGGTGTTGTAAAAGTAAGCAGAGGCCCTTATTGACCCATTGTATCCTCTGTCATTAAACCACGAGTGGACGCAATGTTGTCCAGAACGTACCATGACTCCTGCTACTTCATCAAGCAATAATGCAATATCATGAGATGGGAGTTTTTCATCGAGTAACAATGAGCAGATTCCACTTCGCTTTGAGGGATCTTCAGGACCGATGATTTTGACTCCGGGTATGTTTTTGACACCTTCTGACATTATTT
>CAXAHE010000079.1:0-7543 GCA_963968475.1 uncultured Candidatus Poseidoniales archaeon
GGAATTTGTGAATGCCATCTTTGAATTCCATCGTCGTCCCAGCAGCTTCAATCAGAGTTTGTTCGTGCTTGAGATGGGTTTCGAAATCGTTGAGTGTTTGCACATGAAGGAGATGCTTTGTTGCTTCACTGAAGTGATTGCCCCATTGACTCCAGTCGGTTGCTATCTCCAGTGATCTGTTGATGAGTTCATCTTCTTCGACGACTTCATCGATTGCTCCTGCTTCTGATGCTTCTTCTGCTGACCAGATTTGATTCTCGAAGAAGAACTTCTTGCTTCGTTGTTCTCCAACGAGTCTTGGAAGTAGCCAGGTTGTTCCTCCATCTGGAGACAATCCTATTCCTGCATAGGATGCTGCAAGTTTTGCTCTTGGTGAAGCGATACGAGCATCGCAAGCAAGTGCAAGTCCAAGTCCACCGCCAGCAGCAGCTCCATTGATTGCTGCAACAACTATGGTTGAGGATTCACGTATTCTTATCAATAATGGATGGAGAATATTGGTAAGATCTCGAATGAGTTGAGGCGCATCATTTGCATCAATGGCTTCTTGGAAGGCATGGATATCTGCACCTGCTGAGAAGAACTTGCCTTCTCCAGTAATGACCATGCCTTTGATTTCAGAGTCTTTCAATCCGTTATCGATTGCATTGGCAATGATTGGTAATGATTCTCTTGAGAAGGACTTGCTTGCTGAAGCTCCTGTCAATTTGATGATTCGAATTCCGTTTGCTTTGTTTTCGACTTCAACGGTCATGTTCTCACCTCAAAGTTTGACGTTCACATTCTTGACTCGTGTATAGAATCGAAGTGCGTCTTGGCTTTGTTCGATTCCTATACCTGATTGCTTCCATCCTGTGAATGCAGTTTGTGGGAAGGTAATTGGGTATTCATTGATTGAAATCATTCCAGATTGAAGATCTCGAGCGAACTTGTGAGCACGGCTGAGATTGTTTGTCCAGACACCATTGAGAAGACCGAACGGTGAATCGTTTGCAAGAGCAAGTGCTTCTGCATCATCACTGAACGTTGTTACTGCAAGGACTGGTCCAAACAGTTCTTCTTGGAACAATGGATTGCTTGCTTCAACTCCTGTGACAACTGTTGGTTGCATGAAGGCTCCATCGCCCTCAACTGCTGCTCCACCAGTGACAACTGTTCCACCTTGCTTCAATCCATTTTCAAGCATTGAAAGAACATCTGCTCGATGATCAACGTGAACAAGGCTTCCAATTCGTACACCTTCGCTCATACCTGGACCAATCGGCCACTTTGCAACTTCAGCAACAACTGCTTCAACCAATTCATCGTGAATATCTTCGTGGACAATGAGTCTGGAACCAGCCCAGCACATCTGTCCTGCATTCATGAAGATTCCAAAGCAGATTGCTTTTGCACAGAACTTGAGATTTGCATCAGGGAAGACAATGTTTGCTCCTTTTCCACCGAGTTCGAGTGTTACTGGAGTCAATCGTTCGCTTGCTTTTGCCATAACCGCTTGTCCTGTTGGAACACCTCCAGTCAAGACGATTCCATCGATGTCTGCATGTCCTGCGAGAGCATCTCCGATCAATCCGCCTGAACCGGTGATGACTTGAACAACATTCTCTGGAAGTCCAACTTCTGCTTCATGCATGGCTTCGAGCCAAGCGATAAGTGAGAGTGGCGTCCATGACGCTGGCTTTGCAATAACTGTGCATCCTGCTGCAAGTGCAGGTGCGATTGAACGCAATGCAAGTTGGAGTGGGAAGTTCCACGGAATGATGTGTGCTGTGACACCAATTGGTTGTCTCAATGTGTAGTTGAGTCGGTTCCCAGGGACTGGGATTGTTGATCCTTCGATCTTATCGCTGAGTCCTGCAAAGTATTCCAGAGTCCATGCTCCGAATCGGATTTCAGACAATGCTTCACGGAATGTCTTTCCATTGTTGGTGCTTTCAATTGCTGCAAGTGACTTTGCTGAAGCATAGGTTGCTTGAGCCATTCTGTTGAGCATTCGGCCGCGTTCTGCTGGGTCCATTGCACTCCAGCTTCTGTCTGCAAAGGCTGTTTTTGATGCTGCAACACATCGGTCAACATCTGCGAGAGATGCCTTCGGAGTGGTTGCTATTGTTTCACCAGTTGCTGGGTTTAGAACTTCATGTGTGTTGTCATCTGAGGATGCGCACCATTGACCATCAATGTACATCTGCTTCTCGTCCATGAGCAATCCACAACGGTTTGCCACATAGCCGATTCGGTTCATTCCTTTGCCACATAAGATGAAGTAAATCGGTTCTGAAGACCCAATAGACTCATGAGGTGTATGTCGCAAGAAGTCTCATGGTCGAGCGTGTTGGTCTTGCAACAGAGTCGGCAAAGGTGATGAGTAAACGTGCTCCTCGCTTACTGATTATCGCTGGAGCGACAGGTGTTGGGAAATCGACTGCTGCTGGGCAGATTGCTGCTGCAAAAGGATACACTCGTATTCTTTCGACTGATGCAATTCGCGAAATTATGCGAACATGCATGGATGTGGATGACAATCCAGCATTGCATCGTTCTTCTTTTTCTCGAGGAGAGAATGGCGAACCTGTTCTCGATTGGCAACGTACTTGTGAAGCGGTAGAACCTGGTATTACTGCTACGATTGAACGAGCGCGTCGTGAAGGAATCGATCTTCTGATTGAAGGCGTTCATATTGTTCCAAGCGAGCGTATGCTTCGAGCTTGGAGAGAAGGCGGTGGGATTGCTGTTGGATTACTCATGCAAGTTGAATCCGAAGAGAAGCATCGAGAGATGTTACGATCTCGAGATGCACATTCATTCCGTCGTGCAGATCGTTATCTTGCTGGATTTGATAGGATTCGACGTATTCAAGATGGACTCCAAGAGAAGGCCAAGATTGCTTCATGGCCTGTTGTTGATCCTTCTTGGGGCAATGATATTGAGAAGATAGAGCACTATCTTGATTTGGCTTGGAATGAGCACAAGCGTTAATCACAATTCGATGACGAATTGCAGCGGTTTGAGTAACATTGCATCTCGATCTGAAATACCTAGTTCTGCTGAAACTTCAATTCTATCTGAACCTAAATCATTGAATGTTACATTGATGAGTTTCACTTCGATTCCTGTAATTTCACCGTGGTGAAGCATATCTTGATGTGAGGAATCCATTGCTTGTTGAACAGATTCCATCGACGAGACACCGTTATCATACCATATCTCAGCACGTGCTTGTACGAGTGAAGGGAGTGTTTCTTGGACATCTTCTGAGGTCTGAAGCACTGCATCACTTGCAACATCATGAGGTACGGACATACCTGCCAATTTGATGCCAAAGATGGCCATAGAGAGTAAGGACATCATCAAAACGACGCCAGTTGCTAGAAGCATCTGCGCTTTGTCGCCTTGAACTGGAGGGCGCATCAGGAGACACCTCCACGAGACCAAACATCGAGACTAATTGTCCAAACATCTGCATCGACAACAAGCAGTTGGTGAACAGTTACTGTTGCTCCATTTGGTGTTCCTACTTCGCCGTAAGGTGTTGCAGGCATTGCATTTTGTGCAAGCCAGCAATTGCTTTCCTTCCCAATAGGAACCATCTCTTGTAACAACGTACATGCATCATCGAACGAATCCAATGAAAGATATTCATGGAGACGGCTCTCTCCTGTAAGTTCAGCAGGTAATGCCATACTCGCCATCAAGGCGTCCTCCCCAGCAGTCTCAAGAGAAGCATCAATGGCCACCGATCGAGCATCAGGGACATTCACTCGAATCAGGAAGGTTGCTGACATAAAGAACAACCAAAAGAGTGTCAACATCTCAAGGATGTGAACTTGAGCTTCCTCATCATCGCGCATGAGATCATCATCCAGTCAGCGGAGCAGGTACGAACGTACCAATCGATGGATTCAACCCCGGAAGGCCAGTGATACCAATCAATTCTGGAGAGAACGCAATGAAATTGAAAACGACTAATGCAACGAGAATCATCATTCCAGAGTGCTTGAATCCTGCAGAGAATCGACCTGTTGCCATCAATCCAGCCATACATCCGTTACCGATTGCCTGCATCGTTACACCATAGTAGAAAATCGTCAGGAAAAAGAGAGGATCGACGTTTCGAATCTTCATGTTTCCAATGCTTTCCCCACCCTCATCACCTGAGTTAGAACCAGCAATCGCTGGAATAAAGACCGTGGAGAGAACAACAATAACACCGAGGAAAACGAAATACGAGGTCCAAATAACAGCAATGTAGGACCCAATTGCACGTTTCCGTTCTCCTTCTAGGAACTTAATTTCACGAGAGTCATTTGCAGCAGTGACAAGGATATCTGAAATCTTACCACCAGCTCTGTCAGCCTCTGAAATCAATGAAATCGCTCGTTTAACCAGAGGTGTACCGACGCGTTCTGCGAATTGAAGAATAACGTCACTGAATTTGATACCCCATGAGAGTTGGTCACTCATTTTCTTAACTTCGTCATTCAGTGCCCCATATTCGGAGGTTGCCAGTGTTTGAACAGCCACCGTCATAGAAAGACCACCCTTCCAGTATTCTGCAAGGTCACGAAGGAAATCAGGGAACTTTTCTTCGATCTCGTTCTTCTTGCTCTCAACACCTTCCCAGTAGGCTGAAGCAGGCCATAGGAAGAAGAAGAACATAAATCCAAAGAAGTTCAAGAAAATGGTTGGATGAAGGCTAACAGGACCGAGAGCAAGCTCAGGACCAATCCAGAGTGACTTGTTGTTCATGTTTGCCGGAATACCATCGTAGTATTCGATTTCCATATCAAACTCAAAGGAATTAAGATACAGTGTTTCAGAATTTGCTTGAATAACGATTTCATAACGCTTTCCAGCATCAATCGTGTTCATGTAAATACCGCACTCATCAGAGGAGACTCCGGTGTTTCCAGTATAGGACTTGAGCGTCTCTCCAAATCGGTTTCGAATTGCAACTGTATAGGATACTGGTTCATCCGCATCAACTTCACAGGTCAACGTAAGTGGTTGAAGGACAACTTCTCCACCAGTCATCGAAGGATCAACACCCGGAACATCGAAGTTTTTACCGCGGAAAATGACATCTTCCCAAGGTTCATCAGACCACGTTACAAGATCAGGACTGTCTTGTAGAATAGAGCAGGATTGGTTTTGGGCATAGGTTGGCTTTGTGTTTCCATTGAAGGCTTCATTATCCCCTGTAAGAGCCCCACAAGCCACGTTTGTGAACATTGGCTCTCCGTTCGTTGTAGGAATGAAACCCGAATTTGTAGCCCACATAACAGCAGTACCCATTCCAAGGAGAATGGAAACGAAGAGAATAGCGTACAACTTTGTCATTGTACTGTCGTCTTTAGGAAGATCCAGGTCGACAACAATCTTGTTCTTCTTCTTTCGAGCCAAGTCTTGTCACCTCCCTACATATCCTGTTCCTTACTTGATGTGTACACCAGTATGGCATACGCAACGTGGATCATCGGAATAAAGCCAAGAACAATTCCATAAAGCATACTTTCCGACATCTGAGCACCTGAACCAGATACCCAGAACATGATGACCAGCATGACAATCAAGAACAGTGGCATTGCGACTGCAACGACAATGTATGATTCAGCCAGCATAGCAATCGATTCGAGGAATTGTTGTAATCGGGTTCTGTTCTCACGCATGTAGTGTTCTGCCCTGTTTAGGAAGAAGAGTTTCAGTTGACCACCAGCTGTTAATGTACCTACCATACCCTGGAAGAATTCAGTTAACCACACTGAAGCAGCACGATCAACACTCATCTTCATCGAAGTAATCAGGTCGTATCCAAGCAAGGTAACGTCACGATACACCAGCGCAGCGTCGTCAGCAACATCGCCGTAGATGTCTTTGTTCATTGCAAGCGACCTGAAAATCTTCGCAGGTGTCGCATTCGCAGCAGCCATCGCAGCAGTATACGAAGCCGCATATGGAAGATATTTCTCAATCATATCACCACGTCGCTTCGCTTCGCGTTCTGCTCCACCTTTGTTGAATTTCCAAGCACCCAGAGGAATTAAGACAAATCCTATGACGACAAGCAATACCTTGAGGGCTGGTGGGAAGACCTTGGTATCGTAATCAGGGCAGCCGTTTCCTGGCTTTGATTCATCGATGAGCGCTGTATTCCAATATTCCCATTCAAAGCATACGGCTTGAGTCGCAGGGTCTTGTTGGCTTTCCCATAAATCAATGACGCCTATTTCTGGAACGAAGAATAATCCCACTATGCCGATTCCGATTGCTGAAACCACAATTGTTGTCACGAAGACAGTGGCCAGATACACTTCTGGCATCATCGGCATGGAAGCTTTGACAAGATCCTTAGAAAGTTTCTTGTCGCCACGGGCACGTTTCTTGAACACACCGCCCAGAAGGCGATGACAGATACGTTGCCATGCGGTTAAATCCATAAAAACACCTCAGCGTAGACCATCGACTCGTGCGAGGACTTCATTCGGACGAACGTAATATTCAGTAATAATTTGAGACACTTGGTCAGCCTTACGAATATCATTGAGAACAAGCCATTCCAAAATTCGCTTACGTGTCCTCAATTCACGACGCATCTCGTCTTGTGAATAGTTGATTTTCACCATAATCTTCTCAAGAACGTATGACTTTCCACTGAAGATGAAATCGTCGGATGATACGTCCCAACGGAATACTTCGTTGGTAATGACTTCCATCGAGTTTGGATCGATACCAACAATCTCAACAATTTGCTTTGTTCTTCGAACACGGCGTCCATTGATACGAGTTTGAATCTGAATGACACAGGCCTCAAGTGCAGGCAACAAAACTCGAGGAATATCAATCGGTTTGTTCTCAAGTCGGTGGACTAGAGAAGGTACGGAGTCAGCGTGGACAGTTGAATACGCACAGTGACCAGTAGCCATTGCTTGGAACAGAACGTATGCTTCAGCCCCACGAATCTCACCCACAATAATGTATTCTGGTCGTTCACGAAGAGCTGCTTTGAGCAATTCGAACTCCCCGATTTCACCTTCGCTGGATTCTCCACCAAACCCTTGCCGAGTAAGACCCGGAACCCAGTTTGGCTGTGGAATGTTTACTTCACGAGTGGATTCGATTGAAACAATTTTCATTTGCCACGGAATAAAGATGCACATGGCGTTGAGTGTTGTAGTTTTCCCTGAAGCAGTACCGCCGACAAACAGCATTGGAACTTCATTTTGGAACGCAATCCAAAGATATGCCACCATCAAAGATGACATGGTTCGGAAGGCAACAATATCTGCAGGAGAGAACGGATCGTCCTTGAATCGTCGAATACAGAAACAAGAACCACGTGTTGAAACTTCGCGTCCTAGTTTCATAACGATACGAGAACCATCCATCAGAGTTGCGTCAAGCAATGGATCTGCAACTGAAATGTGCTTTCCACATCGTTGTGCGAGTTTAATGACATACGATTCAAGTTCGTCATCTGTATCCCAGACAACGGTTGTTTCCACCGATTCGAATTTACGGTGGTAAGCGAAAATTGGGACGCCAGTAC
>CAXAHE010000080.1:0-7073 GCA_963968475.1 uncultured Candidatus Poseidoniales archaeon
GACCCACATTATCTCCCTAATTGATTCAAGGAAAAAGAAACAATTCGGCAACGCAGATGTCAATACCATTATCTCAATTATTCGCAAATCTAAACCTGCAGATACCAACTTTATTTTGTTGGAATCAGAGTTTTCTGAGTTTATTCGATTTCCAGAATTAAGGACTTCAAGAACGATTTCCCAACAACATCTCTTTCAATCTGGTCTTGATGAATGGGGTACGTATGTAGGTCAGAGACTATCACTCTTCCACAGAGCACCAGATATTTATCTGACAATGAGAAATCAAATCAAGCCAATGTCAGTCGAATTGCAACAACTTGCTCGCATAAGTCGCGGCTCTTCGACTGGAGCAAATGCATTTTTCTTTTTGAGTAAAAAAGAGATTGATAACCATAAGCTCGAAGAGGAATATCTCTTGGATGTTCTCCGAAGACCTGTTGAATGTCAAAGTATTCGTACAAGTCTTTCGAATCGATCCACTCGGCTTTTCGCATGTGCACATTCAAAGGAATCTCTCGTTGATACTCAAGCCCTTTCCTACATATCCCATGGTGAAGCGAGCGGATTTCATCAAGGGTCTACCTGCCGTTCAAGGAAAATGTGGTACAACGTTCATCCAAGTGAACCTGCTCCACTTTTGTGGATGGAAACAATGGGTTCATCACACAGAGTTTGGCTAAATGACGATGCAGTTCGACATTCTGATAAATTTTATGGGATTTATCCATTTGAGGATTCCATTGATTCGGATAAGTTGTGTCTTTGGTTAAACAGTTCACCGATGATCTTGCATAAATTACTTACAAGTTTCAATTCTCTTGGACTTGGTGCGCTTAAGTCTCCTGTTTATGAAGTCAAGAAGATGCTCGTTCCAAATTTAGATTCTCTTTCCTTTGATCAACAAGCGTTAGAATCCTTCTTTGAAAGACCCATACGCGATGTGATTACAGAAATGTCGATGCCAGACCGCAAGAAGTTGGAAGAACCGATCATGAGAATGCTTGGCTTTTCACAAGATCAAGAAGAAGAACTGAGACTTGCCATTATTACACTCATGTCTGACCGACTTGACAAGGCAAGTTCGTAATTCATGGGTTCGAGTGGTCGGTGTTGTTTTATGTGTTATGTCTTTTAGGGAAATCGCTGGTTGGGGATTTTAATGCGTATTCAGGTCTTTCTGGTCTTTCTTTTAGTGGCCAGTCAAGTCATTGTATCCCCAGTTGAAGCAGATGGTCGAGCGATTGAATTCGATGTAGAATTAACGCGCTATGATTGGCTTTCAAATGAAACAATTCCGGTGCAACTTGAACTGAAAAACGCTCCATACAACACAAATTTCACAGTCGTATGGGATGTCCGAGATGTCAATAACAATGTCGTCGCGAATGATTCATTAACATTCAAAGCAACAGGAACGATCACCTCGAAGGTAATTGAACTCAAGCACATTTACAACAATGAACACTTCTACACGTTCAGTGTTAATTTGTTGGATTCTTCTGGAGGAATTCTTTCTCAAGACGACCACTCCTTTAGCATCTTTCAGAATCGAAAAGTAGCCCCAATTGGCAATCTCGTGGTCTTTGGAGATTCCTTAAGCGACATGGGTAACGCAAAGAATTCTATTCTCAATGTTCCTGATGTTCCACCGTACTGGCAAGGCCGTTTCTCAAATGGAATGGTGTGGGTGGAGTATGTGTCTCAGGCTTATGGCGTAACGACAACAGTAGGTTCAGGAACACAACCAGGCGATAACAGAGCGTTTGGTGGTTCTCAAACTGGTGCAGGTTTTTCTTACCTCTTGTTGCCAAATGTAGGGACTCAAATCACCAGTTATACTACGAATGTACAATCGAGTTTTACCCAGAATGATGTTGTAACTCTATGGGCGGGTGGGAACGATTTCCTCTATGGAACTGCCAATTCAGATACTATTGTTGCAAACATGGAAAGTCACATTCGACAATTGGTATCAGCAGGGGCTGATGAGTTTATCATACCCAACCTTCCACCTTTAGAAAAGACACCTGAGATCCAGAGTCGAAGTCAAACACAGCAACAGAATATTGGTTCTGAAGTTGTAGCATACAATAGTAAGTTAGCCACGTTAATCACCAATTTACAAGCAGAATTAGGAATCCAGGTCCATTCAGTGGATGCATATACCATCTTCAATGACATTATGGTTAACAAGGCTGCATTAGGGCTTGTAAACACCCAATCTGCAGCTTGTTCAGGTGGTGCAGGATTGTTACCTTTACCCATCTGTAACAACGGCGATCCAGTGGTTTCAAATGTTGATGAGTATGTTTTCTTTGACAAAGCTCATCCCACTCGAATGATGCATCAATACATTGGTCGCTTCGCCATAGAAGCGATTGGTCAGGCCGATACGGACGGAGACGGCGTTGTTGACGGAATGGACCAATGTCCTTGGACTGATGATCGTTCAACAGTAGATCTGAATGGCTGTTCTTGGTACCAACGTGATGATGATGGAGATCTCGTCCTCAATGCCATCGATGACTGTCCAAATACGCTTGCAGGGGCTAATGTCGATGAACATGGTTGCTCTGATGAGCAGAAGGATTCCGATAGTGACGGCATGAATGATGCCATCGATCCATGTCCATTTAGCCCGAATCTTATCGACTATGATGCTGATGGTTGCTCCGATTCAGAGGATTGGGATGATGATAATGATTCAGTGCCAGATTATGAGGATGAATGTCCTAAAGGTATGATCGGGCTTCACATTGCAGATTTAGATTCTGATGGCTGTTCAGATCTTGAAGATCTTGACATTGATGGTGATGGTTTTTCAAACCTGCAAGAGGAACAAATTGGAACTGACCCCAGAAATCCAGATTCAGATTCAGATTCGTACAAAGATGGCTTTGATGCCTTTCCTCTCGACCCACTTGAATGGGCTGATACGGATGGAGATGGATGTGGGGACAACAGTGACGAATTCCCATTAGATCCGGATGAATGCATCGATACAGATGAAGACGGTATTGGTGATAATGGCGATGCATTCCCTGCTGATGAACAAGAATGGGCTGATTGGGATTCTGACGGCGTAGGGGATAATAGCGATGATTGTCCTTACGAATATGGTCTTTCACTCATTCCTCTTGGATGCCCAGACCGAGATGGCGATGGGATCGCAGATTCAGTCGATGCCTTTCCCTCCAATGGTGATGAATGGTCTGATGAAGATGGAGATGGTTACGGTGACAACGGCGATGTGTTTCCTGAAGATTCTTCAGAATGGTATGACAGCGATAACGATACATTTGGCGACAACATCGATGCATTCCCTCTAAATTCTTCCGAATGGTTCGATACGGACTTGGACGGAGTAGGTGACAACATTGATGCTTTTGTCAATGATTCAACAGAATGGCTTGATTCTGATGGAGATGGATGTGGAGATAACGCAGACATTTGGCCATACGATGCTTCAGAATGCTTTGATCAAGATTATGATGGCGTAGGTGATAATGCCGATGCATTCCCTGATAGTGCCTTTGAATGGCTCGATTCTGATGGTGATGGATTAGGTGATAATGCCGACCTGTTCCCATTTGACAAGGATGCTAAATACGACAGCGATGGAGACGGTGTGGCAGATTCTAATGACTGGTTTCCACAACAGGCTGGAATGGATTCTCTGTTTGATATTGGTTGGAGAATCGTTCTGGGATTGGCCGTTATCGGATTGATCGTTCTTTTCATTCAGAACCGTACAAAACCAGGGCCAAATGACCTGAGTAAAGAGTGGATACAGCAACAGGAAGAGTATGATGCTAATTCAATGGAGAACCGTCCTGCGGCAGCACCATCCTTCGATCAGTTCGAATAATTCAGGGATGAAATGATACAAAATAGGCATACTTGTCTATCGGAAGGTCATTATGTGACCCTTGAGACGTGAGACCATGCGTAGCCTAGCAATGTTGCTGACATTCCTGATGTTGACTCTTTCACTTTCAGGATGCTTTGGAAACGAAGAAGTCATAGAGATTGTTGAGCCAGAGATGGAAGTTGATACTCAATATTTTGTTACAGATAAATACGGGGAGGCTATGAATGCAGCTCCTATCGAAATGACATTCCAATTCAGTGATGTTGGCGAAACTGGCAAAGAACCGAGTATTGGCATCACATCAAGCGGGTGTGTCTTCTTCATTGCAATGGAGAAGGTCATGCGGTCTTGTGATGGTGGTGTGTCTTGGGAAGAAACACAAGATCCAGTTCAATGTTCTCCCACAACAAGTGATCCTTATGGATGGGTTGATACAATTACAGATCGCATTTTCAATGTTCAAATGATTGGTCTCGAGACCTCTTGGATTTGTTGGAGCGATGACGACGGAGAATCTTGGTTGGGGAATCCTCATGATTCAGGAACAACTCCAATCAATGACCACATCAAACTTGCAAGCGGCCCATGGACCACTTCAGGTTATGGGGCATTGGGTCAATTCACTGGAAGTTTCTATGAAACAGCGGTCTACTATTGTTACAATAAACTCGTTGGAATTTTCTGCTTCACAAGTTTTGATGGTGGAGCAACATTCGAGGCTGGTGGACAAATTATTGGTTTGGCTACATCCAATGGTGGACTGCACGGAGCAATTTCAACCGCACCTGATGGAACAGTGTATCTGACTCCGAGAGTTGAAACGCCAACGGTTATCGTGTCGAAAGACAATGGGTTCTCTTGGTTTGAGGAATCCATGGGGCAAGATGTAGGGACTCCGAACCCACGAAAGAATTCTGAGGTTTCAACCGATACTTCCTCAAATGCATATCATATTTGGACAGGTGGGGACGAAGGGATTTACATGTCTCGTTCAATTGACTCTGGTGAAACTTGGGAGCAAGAGAGTATACGGATTTCTCCAAATCAGGTTATTTCCACAGTATTTCCACAAACAGATGCCGGTGACCCAGGACGAATTGCTGTGACCTATCTGGGCAGCGAAAATTCAGAAATGCTCAATCAATCAGACCTTGATGGAAACCCATGGAATGGGAATGCTCACTATGCTCCAAATAATGCTACATATCACCTTTACATTACCTACAGTTTGAATGCACTTGATGATGAGCCAGTATTCCACACGTACAGAGTCACAGATGATCCAGTGCAAAGAGGATCGATTTGCTTGAATTCAGGAGATTGTCGAGACATTGGAGGCTCCAACCGTAATTTGCTTGATTTTAATGATTTACACATCGATCTTGAAGGTCGTGTTTACGTTGCTTTCGCAGACGGATGTACTGGAGAATGCGCAACTAATGGGAACTCATCTGCTGAGAATTCACGAGATGGGCTTGGTTCGGTATACTATCTGGCCTCTGGACCGAGTTTACTTGTCGATATGGGTGAATTAGAGCCCCTTGTCGAGTCTTCAGATATGGAGATGGAGATGGACGACGACTGTCTCCACACAATTCCTTGTGTTGCTGTTGAACGTATCGAAACTGAAGATTAAGCAGAAACAGGCTTATTGGTTCGCTTATCCTTCATGGACTTCATGAGTATTTTGAATTCACTTCTCGCTTCAGCAATCTTGAGTTTGCATTGCTTGATTCTTATTCGATGAGCCTCTTTCATTGATTTCCAACTGGTCTTGCTTTGACCTTTTCTGGACTGCTTAGCAATTTTGTATTCCTTTCTGCGTACCATGAGATCTGTAAATCCTTTACGGAGTTGGGAAACACAATCGGTAATCTTCTCTTGATAATCGCTTTCGATGAATTGCCCCTCTGCCTTTCGTTCAAAGGTTGCTTTCATTCGACGTGATTCAATTGATTTGTCTGGGATCTTGTGGAGGTCTTTGGTGAGTCCAAACCAAGATGCAGACTTAATTAACCACTTTGAAGGATCCCAATGGTACCATCGATGTCCATTGCGGTAATCGGCTTGGAATGTATGATGGAAGTTATGGTATCCTTCTCCGAATGTGAATAAGGAAAGTATTGGTGAATCCCTTGATGTGTTTGCTGTTGAGTATGGTTGTGTGCCCCATGTGTGAGCTGCCGAGTTGATGAGGAATGTTCCGTGATGAACGACAACCACGCGAAGGAATCCACCGTAGATCATTCCACCGAGAAGGCCATGGACGCTACCAAGTAAAGCAAATCCAACAAGGCCTGGCAATACAATACCAACTAGGAAACCGATAAGGAAAATATGTCGGTCTTGCCATGCAAGGATTCTGTCAGCTTGCAGGTCCTCTACATGTTCAACAATTTCTTCCCCTTGGTCGACCATAACCCATCCAATGTGTGCCCAAAGAAATCCGTCTGTCACGGAGTAAGGGTCTTCATCTTCATCGGTTTTCAGATGATGTCTTCTGTGATCACTGCACCATTTAATTGCAGAGTTTTGGAATGCTGCAGCGCCGAATAAAGCATAGAATAAGCGGAGAGGCCATTCGCCTTTGTGTGTGCGATGACTAAACAATCTATGGTATCCGGCAGTAATGGATAATCCTGATGCAAAATAAAAGAAGAAGAAAATAACAGGTTCAAACCAAGAGATGCCATAGTTCATGGAATAGTAAATGAGGGACGTCACGGCTAAAATCGGTGTTCCTATTAAAAAGGAAGAATTGATGAAATTTATGTTGGTTGGTTTAGCAACATGCTCCGACATGGTTGTGTCTCGTGGCTTGACTCTTTGATGTTGTCTCCTTTACCATCGCGAATTTTACTAATTTAAACATCATCCCAATATATTCGGAATCTGTAATAGGTATCATGCTTTTATATATCGAAAGAGGGGGGAAAAATCAGAGAAGGTATTGATATGGATATCCAAGGGTACATTGATGATGTCAATGATTTGAATGATTACTTTCGTCTTGCCATTGCAATTGGCTTGATTTTGTTTGGGCTTATAGTCGCTAAGTACGCTGTTATCCGTCCATGGTGGAGGTTCGTTACTTCTACAGAAGTTGATTGGGACGATCACCTTCACCGGCCACTTGCGAATCGAACCTATGCTTTCATTATCGCTCTTGGCGTTCAACTCACGATTCGATGGATTTTTG
>CAXAHE010000081.1:0-7019 GCA_963968475.1 uncultured Candidatus Poseidoniales archaeon
GTAAATGATGGGATATACTAATTTTGAGTTCGTACGTTTACCGTTAGAGAAGACACCAGGTCTCTTGATTTCTTGATGTTCAGCCTCATTCGACAGATGGATAATTTGAGCTTGAACACATTGCTCAATATTGATTTCAAAATCTAATACTTCGTCTTCGTTTGATTTTAATGATTCTTTAGACATGTTTTACTCTCTCCATTTCATTCGACAAATAACAAATTTATCACTTGTTCATAGTGATTTATCCCATATAAAGTTGCCCCTAGGAAAAGATCTACAAATAAAATAAAATTATCAATTATGATTCGGCTACATTAGGAAGAGTTGTCTTCAAGAACCATCGGCCTAATGAGATATCATGGACGGAGGTGAGCCGGTTGCTATTGGCGAATTTGTCCAGTCCTTACGAAACCGTTTACGTTCTGATGAACGGAATAGAAATTGTTTGGTTCGGGGAGAAATTCGTCAATGGAAGGCCTATGCATCTGGACATACTTACTTCAGTTTGAGAGATGAGAATGGCCAAATTAGTGCCGTCATCTGGAAAGGAAGGTGTAGAATTCCATCTGAAATCGAAGAAGGACAGGAAGTTATTGTCTTAGGGAATGTTGATGTTTATGCTGGGCGCGGACAGTTACAACTCATTGTAGAACGCATTGAGCCGATACGTAAAATTGGAGCACTTGAGCAAGAGCGTCAGAAGTTGCTAGCAACCTTGCAAGGGGAGGGAGTCCTTGATCGGGAAAAGAAAACTCTTCCACTCTTTCCAAAGCATCTGGCTATTATTACTGGAAAAGATTCAGCAGCACTTGCTGATATGCTTCGACTCTCTGAAACACGATGGCCTGGCTTGAGAAGGACTGTTATCGGCGTAACTGTTCAAGGTGAAAGAGCGGTTGAAGAGATTACTCGTGGACTCGCTGTTGCAAGACATCTAAGCCGTGGGAAGCATACGGAGCAGATCGGGATTCCTCCTGTAGATGTTGTAATTGTTGGACGTGGAGGGGGCTCTCCTGAAGATTTGTGGGCGTTCAATCTCGAACCTGTAGCGCGAGCACTCTCAACAATGCCCATCCCTGTTATCTCCGCAGTTGGGCACGAATCTGACCTACTCGTCAGCGACGTCGTTGCTGACGTTCGTGCTTCAACGCCAAGCCATGCTATCGAATTAGCAGTTCCAATTCTTGATGATGTTCTCTCACTCATGGTCGATCTTGAAGATCGGTTACACAGGAGTTCGATTCGCCGATTTGGTGAGGAGAATTTACGATTACAACAATTACAATTACGCTTACGTTTAGCTCCATCAAAAGGTCTAGACAATGCTGTACGTCATTTGGAACGGCTTGGAAATGATCTCAATGGTTTTGTTCAGTCTACGATTCAAAAAAATAAGCAGAGATTGGCTATGCTCGAAGGAACACTTCTAGCCGCACATCCACAACGTGTCTTGGAACGAGGGTACCTGATGACAACCAATGAGAAAGGCGAAGTGGTTGCAAAGGTTACAGATTTGACAGCAGGAGAAACTGTTTCTCTGCATTTTGCTGACGGTACAGCCGACGCAAACATTGACAATATACAACAAAGAGAGGGAGAATGATGACAGAACAAACCTATTCAGATGCGCTACGACGATTGGAATCCATTGTTGCTGAACTTGAACGCGGAGGTATGGATTTAGAAACCACATTGACACGATTCGAGGAAGGTTCTGCTCTGCTTAAACGCTGTCAAGGTGAACTCAAAGAAGCCGAAGGTCGATTAGAAAAATTACGCCTAGAAGATGCTGAAGCCATGGTCGAAGAGGCGAAGAAGGAATGAATAAACTGCAGACGAAGATTCAACGTCGTCTCGTAAAAGCGATGGGTGCATGGCGAGATCCGCATATGACAAAGCCGTTACTCGAATCAGAAAATGTTCAATCAATCGACATTTCCGAAGAAGGGAATGTCCAAATTAAGTTTCGACCTTCACGACCTCATTGCCCGTGTTGCCTTATCGATGCGAAGGAATTGAAACTCCACTTAGAAGGAACAAAAGGCGTGAATTCAATTCATCTCGAAATCGTTGATGTCCCTGCATCTGAACGTTGGTCAAGATTGGTCAATGATTGACGCCATTGTAAGAAAAAGTAAGCAGGTACGGTCCAACCACCTACTGAAATAATCCAAGTTAGGATTGAACCAATCACAACTCCGTGCAATGGGAAGAGCCACATTGCAACAATCGCATAGACTGCAACACTTGCCCCACCTAACATCATCGGGCCTGCGGCTCCTTGAGGAACATCTTGTCCTTGAGATAACCAGAGGGCAACCATTGATGTCAAAAATATGGCAGGGAAAGTACTGACCAATCCTGAAATCATGGCATAGGAGAGGCTTGACAACCAAACTGCGCATCCAATAGCCAGTGCTGCAGCTCCACCTCGTGCGATAAGAACAAGCGGACGTACTCGATGCTTGCCTTTCGGAGCATGAACTGATGTCCACGTACTCCAAATGCCGAGTAGAATCAATATCAAGAGAAGAAGAAGCCCGAACGATAACTCACTCAGTCCCTTCTCTTGAACCAAATTTGCGCCATAGAGGCCAATTGTTCCAACTGAAGCCCAAACCAATAGGGAAAGAATAATTGTTGCCACTAACCCGGTGCCAAACCGTGTTGGTACCTTCATCCACACCAATAGAAACAATGCATTTACTAGCATTCCAAGTGGAACGACAGACATTGCTCTATCGAATTCAGAACCCGTTGACATACTGTACATTCCTATGGCTGCAGGAATAATTGTTGTAGGGACTGTGGCTAGGACTCCTCCCGTTCTACCTCCAAACTTTTCGATGGCAACAGTTACCAATGTAGCAACTACGCCTGCAAAGAAAGCAGAGAGAAGGACTGAGGAAAGTAACATATCACTCAAACGGATCAATGTTCACAATTTGTTCAATATCAATTCGCGGATAACCACGCTCTCGAGCATTGTCAGCTGCTTTCATCAACATTCTGCGAATCCATCCAAAGGCCATGAGTGCACTGAGTCGGTTAACTGAATCGATGAAATGCATTGGGTCTCTTCCGAGATTTGCATGCTTGCGGATATCGGATTCAAGTTCCGAAACCATATCTCCATAGGTGTAAAGCAAATCTTGAGCGGCTTCATCGGTGATGGCCATTTTTGCATGTGTACGGGACATTGACTTCACGTGAGGAATTGTAATCAACCCGCCACCCTGAACCTGGATTCCTTCTTCTTCTACATCTTCTGAATCTTCTTCATCCGCTGATTCGCCTTTCCCCATCGAATTCAGTGCAAGTTGGAGATGTCGAGGCTTAATGGTTGAAACGCGGTCTCTGGAGGCTGCTTCTTCACAATTTCTCATGAGGCGAGCAAGGAACTTTTCGATGTATTCAATTCCACCTTGAACTGCTGCTGAGCCAACAGACTCAACTTGTTCAAGTCGATCAATCATCAGTTCTCTGGTTCGATTGTAATTCAATCGTGTTCGATTTGAATCATCCAGAGTCTTTCGCTCAGGATCATTTTCGAGCGTTGCTTGTTCCATAGAAGGGACAAGTGAATCGAGTTCAGAGCAAACAAGGCCAACGAGTGATTCTTTTACTGCACCAGATATACGCATCGTTGTAAATGTCGATGCTACTGAACCGATGTGACTAGGTGCGTAGGGCTTTGCCGGCATATCACAGGCTACCTTTCCACCTCTTTGAACACACCGTGATGAATGGCTCTTACCATTCAGTCAACCATGGCCATGCGCCATCAGCTGTAACTGGACGCATTCCGTCCTCATCGCGAATCCACGTATCCTCTGACCCAATGCTTCCATCTGTGTGAACAACCTTTGGCTCAATGGCCATCGTCCCTCCAATCGGCAAAGGGCGATCAAAACCTGCAGCGACAACTGGAGATTCGTCCAATTGTAAGCCAACTGAGTGTCCTAGAAATTTCGATTGATCTGGAACCATACCCATGAGATGATCTTGATGGCCGAGCTCGTGGGCTAATGCTTGCCCTTCGATCCAAGCATCACTGCATAGGCCGCCCTCATCAAGAACGCCTACGACTGTATCTTTGACGGCTAACATATCCTCGAGACGTTGATGCCATTCTTGAGACAGCGAACCGAGAGAAAACATTCGAGTCATATCAACAACATAGCCTCGATGAACGTGAACAAGGTCGACTAGGACCGGTTCATTTTTCTTGATTTTATTGAATCCTGAACCCATGCCTGCAAGTGGATGTGGCCCTGCACCCCCAACTGCTGAATCAAAGAATGAAGGAATACCACCTGCCCTTCCTGAGACAATAACGCCTCGATTACATTGCAATGGGAAGCGGCGCATCTGAACTTGGCCTCCGAATCCTTCACTACGGCTGATCGCTTCTGCTGCTGCAACCAAATCAAGTTCTGTCATACCTTCTCCACCAAGTCTCGAAACTGCATCGAACATTCTCATTTGGACTTCTGCTGCTGCTTCCATCTGTTCTTGTTCCCAAGATGACTTGACTTCTCTTAATCGATGAATGACGGAAGTCGCATCACTGCATGTTCCAAGAGAGGATAATGCGCTAGAAAATCGATTCGCAAATGTGGTTGGCAACTCACCAAATTGTAATGCCGGAGCCTCCGAGACTCCTCTTGATTGCAAGGCCTCACCAAGAAGACTTAATCGCGGAAACGCTTCGATAATGAATGGAGCATTTTCTCCACCGGCTTCATGTTGTGCACGTTGTAAAGATCTTCGAACATAGAATACTGCTCCGTCCCCACCTGCTTCGATACTACCACCTGCTCCTTGAGCTGGCACGAACATCGAGCCGTCTTGTCTTCCACCTGCGAAATAATACAAATCAATAGGGTGCTGAATAAGGACGCCTGGAAGCGAGGATGCTCGCAGAGCAACGCCTAGAGCGTTTATTCGGTGTTCGAGTTCTGAAACTGGTACGCGCCAATCCTCGCCTTCGGGACCAGATAATGCGGATGAATCCCAATCGGCCATGATACGTCTTCGCGTTCGCTATTCAAAACCACTGCGCTTGAATTCTTCATGAAGAAGAGGTTTCAACTTCTGGGATTTGTGCTGGTTCGGTTTTCATAATCCGTTCGTCAGCTATCACACAATACTCTTCTGAAAGGTCCATTCCAACAAACACTCTTCCTGATTGTTTGGCAGCAACACAAGTCGTTCCAGAACCATTGAACGGATCGAACACAACATCTCCTGCAAAGGTGTACATCTCAATACAACGACGGGGTAATTCGACTGGGAACGGGGCTGGATGATTAACACGGCTTGCACGTTCAGTTGCAAATCTCCAAATGGATTTAGTCTGTTCAATGAAATCACGCTTTTCTATTGTATCGATACGTCCTTCAGCACGCTCTTTTTTCGAACGTGGAAGTTTGTAATCACCTTTAGAGAAAACGAGGAGATATTCGTGTATATCTCGAAGGCAGGGATTGGAAGCACTCTGAAAAGATCCCCAAGCACAAGATGACCCAGCACTTGCAGATTTGTCCCAAATAATCTCTCCACGCATGAGGAATCCTAATTCAATCATCATGCTATTGATGTATGTTGAAAGAGGAATATATGGCTTCCTGCCAAGGTTTGCTACGTTGACAACCATTCTCCCACCAGGAGATAGTACCCGATAACACTCTGCAAACACATCGTGTAAAAGTTCGAGATATTCGTCGAGTGTCAAATCATCATCATACGCCTTTGAAGCATTATATGGAGGAGATGTGACCACCAATTGAACACAATTATCTGGCAATGGGTTTTCCCTGGCATCACCTGTGAGAACTACATTGTGAAACGGTTCTGGTAACTCCTGAGGCTCGCCAACATCTCTTTGAGAGGTTATACCTTTGTTGATTCTACTGTTGTAATAGGTCGATGCATCATGGCTTTCTCTGCGAGATACACCAAATGCTGAAGTCGATGTTTTTGCTCTTTTACGAGCCCCATCGAATCCTTCCTTTTTCGGCTCCTCGCCACCCATTGCCAAGCAACGGGTTCGACTCGGTTATGACCTTTCGCGCCAAACATATGCCATGGACGCGCGTTTTCGAGGCTTGAACAAAATCCCAATACTGCTTGGAACTGACTTTAGTTTTCCCAAAGAGTCCAACTTTCTTCAGGAGCGTATCTGTAATGCCATGTTCCTGAACTCACTGGCCATTCAATCCAGTAGGTTCCTTTGTCATCCATATCACCCAGTGAATTGACTGGGGGAGATGTCGAATCATTCAGTTCATCAACACCTGATGACATTGCTAACTTTTCCTCGAGAAGACTTGTGCGCTCGTTTGTATCAATGACCTGAGATAAGCCGAAATACGTGTCGCTGTGAGCGATTTTATACAATTCACTCGACGTTGAACTCTGAAGTTCTTCAATCAAAATAAGGAGTTTTTCACGAGTTTCTCTCCTGATCTCATTATTTGTAAATCGAGCTGTTAGGTCTGCTTTCAGATTACCTAACTCTTCGGCAAATTCCTGCGGATCATCATAGTAGGCTTGAACTAAGGATTGGAGATAAGTCAACTCATTACGTTCTTCTTTGGAAAGTTTGGAATTCTTACGAAGAACTTGTACCCATCGGAAAGTATCTGGAAGGACTGCTGCTACTGCATTTGTTTGAAGTAACGTGAACAAGGCAAGGAGGATGGTTCCAACACCTACGCTCGTCGTCACAGCATCCGCTTCACCAGAAAAGAATGACTCGAATGCAGAAGAAGTTTCAGTATCATCTTGCGTTTCTTCAACTTCACAACCATCAGCATCGACAACTACTCCCGATGACGTTGCAGGACAATCGTCTTCGATATCAGGAACACCATCGCCATCAGTATCGAGAGGGGTTTGAGTTTCGTTACCATCATCAGTTTCATTTGTTTCTTGTTGTTCGAACTGATCGGGAATACCGTTGCCATCATCATCGATGCAACCGTAGAAACCATTCGCAGTTGAGTTACCAA
>CAXAHE010000082.1:0-6954 GCA_963968475.1 uncultured Candidatus Poseidoniales archaeon
CTCTCAAATACAGCTAATCATACAGGAGATTTCACAATCGCTGAGTTTGGAATGCTAACGCTCGATGTTCCTGATACCTAGTCCAGGAATATGGTAACAAGTGAAGAGATTTCGATTACCTTCCAGGTAGAAAATGACGGGAATGCGGAAGACCGTATCGAAATTGAAGTTTCAAATTCAAACCAACTCGAAATGCTTGGCTTTGTCTTTACAGCAGGGACCTTTTTTGCAGAAAAAGTTCAGGCAGATGGAATTTCCTCTCAATTTGAATTAATCGTACGAGCACCAAGCGATGCGGCAGAAGAAATCCGCTCTGAAATCACCATCATCGCAACCAGCGATAATGAGGACTCAGTATCAGATTCAGTAAGTTTCGACCTCATTGTAGAAGCAGAAGACGAATCTTCGGGACTCGGAGGCCTCTCTCTCGAGAACACAGATGATTTGGCTATGTATGGCGCTATTGGTGGAGGCGTACTCTTCATCATCTTCCTCTTGGTTATCATCTCTCGAATCTCGAAGCGAAATTCATCTCGCAATGTTGCAGTTGAAGACGAGCAAGAAGAGGCAATAGAAATCGATGATGAATTCGATCTAGATTTTGATTTTGAAGACGATGATGATTTTGAATCGGATGACCTCGATGCCATGTTTGATGATTTGTAACGCCGTCGCCTTTTTCTTCAAGGTCGAGTAAGGCCAATATTTGAGCAAAAAGAAGGGGAATACTCAAAGACGTGCTGTGCTGGGTAACACCTGCGATTGGTGAGATGCGGATGCTAGGTCTAAAGGGAAAAACAGCCGTAGTGTTCGGAGTTGCGAGTGAAGATTCGATTGCTTGGGCCATTTGTCAACAACTTGCAGAGGCAGGTGTGGACTTGTTTTTGGGCTTTCAAAAACGCTTCATGTCTCGAGTTTTCCAACTCAAAGACAAACTTCCTGCAATCAAAGGATTCTATCCACTTGATGTTGCACAAGATGAAACGACTGGAGAGTTTTTCGAAGCTTTTTCCAAAGAACATCCTGGAAGGAAGATCGATATTCTTGTTCACGCTATCGGATTCGCTCCACGGAGTTGCTTCGATAGACCTATTCTCTTTGTCGAGGACGCAGATATCAATACTGCAATGACCATTTCTGCAAATTCCTTGCAGCGATGTTTGAAATTCGCTATGCCGTACCTTAGCGAAGGCTCTTCGACAATTACTCTGACCTATGCAGCATCAACACGCTTTGTCCCCTCCTATGGAATCATGTCCATGGCGAAGGCCGCTCTTGAATGCTGGACAAGAGAACTCGCTTGTCACCTTGGACCACATGGCCACCGTGTCAACAGCATCTCATCTGGGCCAATACGGACGATTGCTGCTTCTGGGATTCCTGGGTTTGATAAAATTCTCGATCATGTGCAAGCAAATGCTCCTCTGCGAAGAAATGTCAGCCAATCCGACGTCGCAGGAACGACTCTTTGGCTTGCAAGCCCCCTTTCTGCCGGCGTAACTGGGCAATGCATCCATGTTGATGCAGGCTATTCAATCACCATGGTGCCTCAGAGTATCATGGACGCATGAGGTGAACAAGATGACCATCACAACAGATGACGGAAAACCCTGCGAAGGACTGGAACAAGGACCCTTTGAGCCGATTGCAGTAATTGGTGTCGCAGCGATGATGCCTGATGCCCCTGATCTCGATACTTTCTGGCAGAACATCATCGATTCACATGTAAGCATTCGTGAGGTAAGAGAAGGCCGCTGGCCAGGCCCGGTAGATCATTTCTGGACTGAAGGAAAACCAGGCGACATCAAACATGGCTTCACCTATTCTAAGATTGGAGCGTTTGTAGAAGGATACGAGTTTGATTGGAGAAGATGGAGGCAACCCCCGGGGACGCTTCCTCAAATTGACCCGTGCCAACTCTGGGCAGTTTCAGTCTCTGCAAAAGCAATAGAACAAGCAGGATATGGGGATGACGGAAAGGCATTCCCTCGAGAAAGAGCAGGTGTAGTATTCGCAAACGCTCTTGGTGGTGAAAACAGAAATCTATCCAACATCCGTGTATGGTCCAATCACACAGCCGAACTCGCTAAGCAACACGGTATGCCAGCATCTGCAAAGGAGTCGTTCATGGAAGATGTGAACGAACAATCTCCTAAAGTCGATGAAGATACAATGCCAGGCGAACTCGCAAACGTGGTCTCCGGAAGAGTTGCTAATCTTCTTGACCTTCAAGGCCCGAATCATGCAATGGATGCTGCTTGTGCATCTTCAATGGCCGCAGTCATGGATGCTTGTCGATTATTGCAAACACGACAAGCCGATGTCATGCTCGCTGGTGCAACAGACCGAACAATGGATCCTGCAACCTATGCTAAATTCAGCGCAATTGGTGCCCTTTCACCAACACACTCGACGCCCTTCGATGCTCGTGCGAATGGATTCGTAATGGGAGAAGGCGCTGGAGTCATGGTTCTCAAGCGCTTATCTGATGCTATTTCTGACGATGACGTCATTCACGCCGTTATTCGCGGCGTCGGTGGTTCCTCAGATGGTAGGGGCAAAGGAATTACTGCTCCGAGTCAACGAGGTCAAATCCAAGCCATAGCTCGTGCTTACAATCAAGCAGGATACCCTGCTTCTTCAGTAGAATTAGTTGAAGCCCATGGGACATCGACAAAGGTCGGAGATGCAACTGAACTTTCGACACTCACGCGATTGTGGACTGATGCAGACTCTGGAGATAATGTGGCAGTAGGTTCCATCAAATCCCAGATTGGTCACCTTAAAGCGGCTGCGGGAATTGCGGGAATCATCAAATCGGTCATGGCTCTCCACCATCGCACAATACCTCCTTCGGCAGGGTTTGAGACTCCTAATCCAACCGTTGATTGGCCAAATATTCCTTTCTTTGTTCCAACACAAGCAAGAGAATGGCCAGTGCCAAGCAATCACCCACGCAGAGCTGGTGTTTCCGCATTCGGATTTGGAGGGACGAACTTCCATATTGCACTGGAAGGATATGACCCATCATACCATCAAGAGATGGCTCATGATTGGGATGCCCGCTGGCAATCTTATTCCCGCACATCCTCTGTTTCAGCACCAGCGATTCTCGATGCAAGTGCTAAGCCAACGTTAACGCATGAAGCAATGAAAGCCATTGAAGGAGGTGTACTTCTCCTTTCAGGGAATTCTATTGAAGAACTCACAGCATCTCTCTCCAAAGTTCACTTTGAGGGGGCTCTGTTCGATTCAGATCCCCGAGGGCTCCGTCTTTCAATGGCCTTGCAAGATGCGAGTTCAAACTTCCAAGCAGATGCCACATGTCGTATGGCACTTGTTGCTACCTCTTGGGCTGAATTTGAAAAGAGAAAGACACTTGCATCAAGTTCGCTTTCTGACAAAGGAAAATGGGGATTCTTACAGGCTCAAGGAATTCTCGTGAGTGATGAGGCAAGCCTTCCGGATGGAGCAAAAATAGCTCACATGTATCCAGGTCAAGGTTCTCAATATGTGGGGATGACAACAGACCTGTTCAATCGATACGGTCCTGTACAAGGCGTCTGGGAAGCATCTGATTCTACAATGGTCGAGGTGCTCGATGGTGAAACACTCTCTTCGTTCGTCCTAAGAGAAGGGCTCGAAAAGGAAGAATGGATTGCTGCTGAGCATAAACTCAAGCAAACCGAATATACTCAACCTGCAATGTTAACTGCAGATTTGGCAATTGAGCATGCACTAAATGCCTACGGGCATCATCCGGATATGGTTGCAGGTCATTCGTTAGGAGAGTATGCTGCTCTGATGGCATCTGGCATTCTCAACATGGACGGTGCTCTTCGCGCTGCAGCCGCCCGCGGTACGGAGATGGGGTCCGTTGAAATTGATGACAAAGGATTGATGGCAAGCGTCACTGCTCCCTATGAAGATGTGGAGCGAATTCTTTCTTCCTCCGAAGGATATGTCATTGCGGCCAACAAAAACTCTCCCAAGATGACTGTCATAGCAGGGGCTACTGACGCGGTTCAAAAGGTCATGACGGTCTTTGAAGAAGAAGGATTCAATTGTGTCCCGCTAGCAACCAGTCACGCATTCCATTCGAGCATTGTCGCTCCAGCGAATGAGCCTCTTCGCCGATTCTTATCATCGCTTGAAATCAATTGGCCGAACATTCCGATCACTGCAAATGTGGATGGTATGTTTTACCCAACGGACGGTCCCGATGCGAAAGAAGGTATCTTGTCAAAACTTGCTCCGCAAATGGCTTCTTCAGTTGAATGGACAAGTCAAATCCAAACGATGTACGCGGCTGGAGCTCGAATCTTTGTTGAAGTTGGGCCAAAGAGAGCATTGACGATGTTTGCATCTCAAATCCTTGAAAACCAACCACATCTTGCCATCATGACGAATCATCCGAAGCAAGGAGGAATCGCATCTTTCCTAACAGCATTAGGGGCTCTTGCTGTTGCAGGCCGCCCTCCAAAAAGAATCGAGGCAAATTCAGATGTATTCTCACAGGCATTCAGAGCAGGTCCTATCGAAGCACACTCTGTGATGGAACTTCCAGTTCGTTCCAGCCAAGAAGATCTTCGAGTCCGAGCACGTCCTCTTCCATCGAAAGGCGGTGCTATAATGCCTGCATCCGCTCCGGCTTCAACCACAGTACAGGTCGTCAAAGAAACAACAGTGGCCGATTACATCGGTGATAGGATTGCATCGCATTGTGGTTATCCAGCAATGTTTTGTCAAGGAATGGTGAGTCTTCGTTCTGGACTCGGATTGTCAGAATCTTCTGTTCAAACCATCATCGCGGGAATACGAAATGAAGCGGAAACTGATTCCGAAGTTGATGTTTCAAGTGCTGAAACTGTTGCAGATTTGGAGCGTTGGGTACGCGAAACACCACAAGGTTGGGCACCTCAGGTTCATCTTGTTTCAGCTCAAGCCAGTACTCAAGTACAAACCGTCGCCGTTCACGATCCTTTGATGCAACGACGATCTGACCCATACGTCGTCTCGGGCATCTCACTTGGTCTTCCAGGTGGAGAGAAAGTCTTCGATGAGGACGTTTTCGAACGCTTGGTTCGTGGTGAAACGTGCATCCAAGAAGTATCCGATGAATACAAACAACGTCTTCTTGATAAAAACATCACACGCCTAATCAAAGGCCGTGATGGTTCTGTAAACATGGAACAAGCCAAGGTGTTTGGAGACATTCCTCAATTAGCAGGCGTCAAAGCAGCCTTCGACCTAGCAGAAGAATTCGGTGTAGATCCTAAACTTGTAATGGCATGGGACATCACGACACAACTCGCTATGGCTGCGGGCCTCCTTGCCCTACGTGATGCGGGAATTCCGCTCACTCCAGAAGAACAGATTGGTAAGGGTGGACTGCGATTAATACGAAATTGGCAAGTTCCTTCTGTCCACAGAGATCGAACCGGAATTGTCTTTGCCTCATGTTTCTCTGGAATGCAGATGGCCATGAAACATGCAAAGTCGGACGGTGATGACGGTGAGGGGAAATTCGACCGTCGATATCTCTTCCAAATTTTGACGATGGGTCATTCACAATTCGCCCAATATACGGGCATCCGTGGACCTACAACCACGATTAATCTGGCATGTGCTTCTGCTACTGGTGCTTTCCAAATAGCCGAAGACTGGCTGGCAAACGATCGAGTTGATCGAGTCGTTATCCTGTCTGCTGATGATGTAACAGGGGACGAACTTTGGGAATGGATTGGCAGTGGATTTGCAGCCTCGGGGGCAGCATCAACCAGTAATGTCGTTGAAGAAGCAGCACTGCCATTCGACAAGCGCCGTAATGGGCTCATTCTCGGTATGGGGGCAGCAGCATTCGTCGTCGAACGAAAGAGCGAAGCAGAACAACGAGGCGTTCAACCAATTGCAGAATTGCTTGGTGCTAAGACAGCTAACTCAGCATACCACGGAACTCGCCTCGATGTCGAACACGTCGCAGAAACAGTCGATACCTTTGTTGGAGAAATGGAACAGAAGTGGGGTCTTAATCGTCATCAAATGGCAAAAGAACTCGTGTTCTATTCTCATGAAACATACACGCCCGCTCGCGGAGGCAGTGCTCAAAGTGAAGTGCGAGCACTTCGAAAGACCTTTGGAGATAGCACAGATCAGATGGTTATTGCCAATACGAAAGGATTCACAGGGCACCCGATGGGTGTTGGAATTGAAGATGCAAGTATGTTCTATGGGCTATTGAATAAGAGAATTCCGCCTATTGCGAATCACAAAGTTCTGGATGAAGAACTTGGAAATCTCAACCTTTCAAAGGGTGGAGATTACTCTCAGTTGAAATATGGAATGCGCTTTGCAGCAGGATTTGGTTCTCAGATCGGCCTTTCCATGGTTCGTTCATGGCCTATTGTGGGGGAACGAATTGATGGAAAGCGCCTACTTTCATGGTGCCGAAATCTTGCCGAAAATGACGATATCCAATTACGTGTTCTCGATAACAAGTTGGTTGCGTATGTCGATGGAGATAACAATCTGCATGGAGGAATCCAAGGTGATGCATACGAAGTGACTGCTCCATTTGAAGGACTTCCCTCAGAAGTGGAAACTCTTCCAGAACAACCAACACCAAAGGTCGAAGCAGCCCCTGTTGTAGAACCAATACCTGCTCCAGTAACGCCTAGCACGCCTGCCCCAGCAGCAGGTGGAGACATGGTCCAAACTGTCATCGATGTCGTTGTAAAACACACAGGATATCCTGCGGACTTCGTTGAACTCGATCAAGATCTTGAAGGTGAACTCGGTATTGATACTGTCAAACAGGCAGAAATCATGGTCGATATCCGTCAACATTTCTCCCTCCCAGTGGATGAAACATTCGTTCTCTCAGACCATCCTACGTTGAACCACATGATCGGCTACATCCAGAAGATGCAAGGCGGTGGTGGACCAGTCGTTGTT
>CAXAHE010000083.1:0-6778 GCA_963968475.1 uncultured Candidatus Poseidoniales archaeon
AGAGTGAGACAATATGCTTCTTTTCCATCAACATCAATGCTTCTCCCGATAATTCGACCTGGCATTAGACGCAGGTAAGCATTCGTGCAGCCAAAGATGCCATAGATTGGGCCGCCTGCTGTGATTGGACTTCCAAGAGGTTGTCCTTCTCCAACAACGATATCAGCGCCATAGTTACCTGGTGCTTCGACCAATCCCAACGAGATAGGTTGGATTGCAACAATAAGCGCAGTATGTTCTCCGATAATTTCCTTTAATGCAGGATAACCGCCATCAATGATACCAAGAGGATTTGGTTGTTCAACATAGACTGCACAAGATCCAGCCGCATTCGCAACGTCATCCAAGTTAATCAGACCGTTTTCATGATGTCTGATTTTCTTGATCTCTATGCCTGCACCTTGGCAATAGTTGAAAATGACAGAGCAACGGTCAGGAGGTGTAAGTTCTGAAATGTAGACTGTATTCTTCTGCTCTGCTTTACGGTTGTGGACGCGAACTGCACAAGTAATCGCTTCTGCAGCTGCTGTTGAACCATCATAGAGGGAAAGGTTAGTTACGGGCATTGCAATCAATTCTGAGATCAAGGACTGGAATTCCCACATGGCCTGTAGCATTCCCTGAGATACTTCAGGCTGATAAGGAGTATATGATGTCAGAAATTCTCCACGAGTAATCAATTGAAACACACATGATGGAACGAAGTTGCGATACAAACCTGCTCCGAGGAAAGATACCTTCTCACCAAGAGCAACATTTGACCCAAGTAATCGCTTTGCATCAGCAAGGAGTTCTTCCTCACTTTGCGCTTCAGGAAGAGGCAAATCGTCGTTCATACGAACGCCCACGGGAACATCACCGAACAGAGCATCAATGGAATCAAAACCCATTTCTTGAAGCATTTCTTTTTCTCGTCCTAGATTTGGCAGTTGGTCAACCATTGAAAAGCACCTCCGCAGGTGTACTGAACCAATCGCGTAGCCCTCATAATATTCGTCATTGAGCCATCAGGATTTTCCAACCATTTCAAACGAATGGAGGTCGGACGATGATGGCCTTAACGGAAGACCTTGGGCTGGCTGCAATCAGGACTTCATCGCCCTCTTTTACACCAGAAATATAGCCAATCCCGATACCAGTATTACCCAAAGAAGGCGAAGGCGCTCCAGAGGTGAGTTCTCCGATTACTGAGCCATCTAGTGTCGTAACACCTTTTCCTGGTCGCGGAAGCGGTCCTCGTTCGAGATATTTGATACCCCACCAACGAGCGTCAGAATCTGAATGAGAGATTACTCGTGATTTACCGGTAAACTCATGTCCGAGGTCGAGGCCAAACGGGACGTTTGTTTCCCAAGAATCTCTTGCTAAGAAAGAGTGTGAACCGTCATCTAGTCCCGGCCAAAGGAAATCGACTCCTGAGAGGAGGTACCCCTTTTCCAGGCGTAAGGTGTCTCTTGCACCCAACCCGACAGGTGTTGCTCCTGCTGCTGAAAGAGCTCTCCATACTGTGACAACGTCTTGGTTAGGAACAAAGATTTCGTAACCCGCTTCTCCAGTATACCCTGTCCCTTGAATCCATCCAGTAACGCCTAGCTTGTTTTCGGAAAAAGACCCCCAGCGAAAGCGACCCACGTGTTGTCCTTCACCGAAGGCTGTGTCGAGTATATCTTTGCTTGTTGGACCTTGAAGAGCAATGATAGACATATCTGGAGAGAGGTTTTCAAGAAGCACACCCATTTCAGTTGGATTATGTTGATGGAACCAATCCCACATAACATCGATCATGGATGCGTTTGGAACGCCAAGTATTTCAGTTTCAGAAACAACTGCAAATATCATGTCGTCAATGATGAATCCATCATGATCGAGAAAGTGTGTGTAGGCACATCGACCCGGAGGAACTGAAGTCACATTCTGTGTTGCGCATGATTCCAGCCATTCCAAAACTCGCTCACCAGAGAAACGGAATGTCCCCATGTGTGATACATCGAAGATTCCTGCACCTTCTCGAGTCGCAATGTGTTCAGCCTTGATGTTGGAATACCAAATGGGCAATTCAAACCCGTGAAAGTCTACGAGATTACCACCCATCGATTTGTGTTCTTCAAAAAGAGCAGTCCTCACTGGTTCATCGTTGCTCATATTTACACTACTCCATTCTGCTTCTCAACGTTTCGTTTCTGTGATTTATTGAGAAGGAAGACCTCTCTCAATTTCTCGTCCCAATTGAACAACACGTTCAATGTAAGAATCGAGACTCTGTTCTGAAATCTGATTGTTCGAAATGACCGAACGAAGAATAATTTGCCCCTTTATGGTACTCTTACTGACCATAAATCGTCCGTCCTGCAATAGCCTTCGGCGTAATTCAGCATTGAGTTCATTAAGGTCTTCTGGCGTAGTATCTCCGACGTAACGGAAGCAAACATTCGTCCACATACGGGAAGAAGCCATCTCTAATTCAGGTGTTTCTTCGACTTTCATTTCAAGATACGTTGCAAGTTCCATGAATCGATCGACCAAGGATGCCCACCCTGCGTCTCCAATTTCACGCCATGCTAACCATAGTTTCAGGGCGTCATTACGGCGACCACATTGCAAAGAATAGCGTCCAAGATCAACGTCTTCTGATTCGCCGTGATACAAGTAGTGAGCCTCCGTGCCAGTCGAGCACACTTGACGCAGGATAGATGCGTCCTTGACAACAAAGGCTGAACAGATCAATGGCACTCCCATCATCTTGTGAGCATCCCAACAAAAGCTGTCCGCAAGATCCAGTCCATCCATTAACGAACGGTATTGATTTGAAAACAAACATGCACCACCCCAGGCTGCATCAACGTGCATCCAGAGATTATGTCGGTGGGATATTTCTGCAAGAGGACGGAGTGGGTCAAATGAACCTCTTACGGTTGTACCACTCGTTGCGAGAACTGCAAATGGCCGTTGGCCAGCTTGTAGAGCCCTTTCTATCTCTTCTTCGAGAGAATCAGGACGCATTCTACCGTCTTCATCACATCCTACTTTGATTAAATTCATGAACCCTATGCCCATTACATTAGCGGCTATGCTATACGAATAATGTGCCTCCTCCGAGACAAATACAACTGAATTACGGCCATCGAAACCAAGAGAAGAGGACTTTTGATCCATTGATTGTCTTGCACATAGTAATCCGAGTAAATTACCGTTTGACCCACCCGTCGTCAATGTCCCCTTGGAAGTTGAGAATCCAGCAATCTCTCCCATCCGATTAAGTATGGTCGTTTCGATCAGAGTGGCCATTGGTGCGATTTCATAGGTATACATCGCAGTGTTTGTAGCGGCAGTGACCAATTCCCCCGCAATCGAGGCGATTGACAATCCACCCCACAATGGATTCATGAATCCAGGAGCAGTGGTGTGTACTGAATGACGGAGTACAGAATCGATATCATCAAGAGCAGATTCAATTCCATGACCTTCGATGGGAAGTTTCAGATCAATTGTCCGACGGAGGGAATCATGAGCCAATCCATTGCGAATAACATCGGTTTGTTGAGATCGATTCAGGAACTCCTTTACTCGATTTAGCACTTCATCCAGAAAAGCCTCAGCGCCCATGTACCCTCTGCTGTCCAATGAGGTCTTTGAACGTCCCTATCTGAATCCCAAGTAGAATAATTTATGCGTTATGCATTAATCGATAAATAGGTTGAATAACTTGAGCCTTTTCCTAACAATATGCTTGGAGAGACTGGAGACAAATGGCTCAACAGATTACATATGCAATTATCACGTGAACTACGATCTCAAGGATGGTCTCAAATGGAGATTGCGGCTATGCTCGGAACAACACAGAGTACTGTATCGCGTCAATATCAAAAGCCCATTCTCGAGTTACCAGGTTCAGCTGATGCCCTTACAATCGATGGCTGGGCAAAAGAAATTGCATCGGGTTTGATTTCGATCGGTCCAGATGAAGCACTTCTTCGCCAACGATTTGTCATCGAATTGCAATTCGGAAATAATCAGGTCCTGCGATATGACAAAACGTTTACTGGAATGGATCTCGAGGCAGACCAAAAAGAACAGGCCATGATTCGACGCCTTGAATGGGCCATAAGTCGCCTAGATTCAAAATTGGTCTTACCGGTTATTCCTCAAGTTGGTTTGAATATTGCATCATGCATGGACGATGCTACAACCACTGAGGATGTCGCTTCTATTCCTGGAAAAGTCACTGCTGTTGGAAATGTATTGAGAACACATAGTCGACCCGAATTCGGATCATCAAAAACTCTTGCGGGAATATTGCTAGAGGTTCGCAAGATGGATGAAAGTAAGAATTCAATCATCAATATCAGACCACCGGGCGATCATGACGGGACTGATATAGACGCTGTTCGAGATGCTTGTGAGCACCTGGGATGGAGACTAGCAGATGCAGATCGAGATGGAATTGAACACATGACCGGCTCTATCGATGCCATCTTAGATATCGGAGATTTTGGTTGGGAACCGTCTCTTTACGTCCTCGCAAGCAACCCACTGGAAGTCGTTGACCGATGCCACAACCTCATTCATGCATTGGAGGGTTCCAACTGAAATTGCATTTGATTGTTGCATTGTTAATGCTAAGCCTACCGCTTAGTGGATGTCTTGGAACATCTAATGAAGAACTTGTTTGCAATGAAGGACGAGATACTGGCGACGATTGTGTACTCACAATTGTCACGTACGACATTAACGCCCTTTCGGATGATGTTCTCAACAGATTCACCAACCAAACAGGTGTCCAAATTGATATGATTCGTACAGGCGATGCAGGTGGTATCCTTGAATTACTCCTGCTCACGAAAGATAACCCGCAAGCCGATTTGGCACTCGGCCTCGATAATACGTACCTTCAAACTGCGTTGCAATTTGACTTACTTGCAGAACATAATGCAGAGATTCCAAATCTCGACATTACTGCGACCATCCCGTATAACGGAAACAAAGCAGTTCCCTTTGACCAAGGCTATATTTGTCTAAATGCAGATACGCAAGCTTTGAGTGAAAATAATCTCGCTTTTCCAACCACCCTCGAAGAACTAACAGCACCTGAGTGGAAAGGAAAAACGGCATTTCCTAGCCCAGTTACCTCTTCCCCTGGCAGAGCGTTCATGGTGGCATCCATTGACTATTTTGAGCAAAAATCAAGCAATACGACTGCATTTGATTGGTGGGCTGACATGGCAGAGAATGACGCAATATTCACAAGCGGATGGACTGAAGCATACGAGACACATTATACTGGAGGCTATGGAAAATATGAACCAGGATATATTGGGGACGCATGGCTAACAGTATCCTACTGTCACTCTCCAGGAGTCGAAGCTTTTTATGGTGGAAATTCGACAATCTCGGCTGCTTTAGAAATTGACTTTGCCTCATTTTCACAAGTGGAATATGCTGCTCCTGTTAACGGAGGGGGTTCTAAGAATGCCGTCAACGCCTTCATCGAATACCTACTCACAGATGAAGTGAATACGAATATGCCTGAAAATAATTTGATGTATTCGGTTTTAGAGGGTAAAGACCTCCCAGAAACAAACGGCTACAGATACCATAGCCCTGTTCCAACTCAGCCATCAACCATTGAGATGGACCGTATTGGTCTAGAAATGGAAGAGTGGCTCGAAGAGTGGCGAGATTCGACGAACTCAATCTGAGTTGAAGATATGTCAATGCGCAGTATCCGGAATCTACCGATTCTGGTCTATTTGGGATTAATTCTCATCCCGATATTCCTTGCTGTTCAACGATTAATGGATGTGACTGGAAAGAACCCATTCTCTGCAATCTTTTCATTATCTGATCATCCATTAGGAACGGAAGCCATCTATTTCTCTTTCATTCAAGCCTTGCTTTCTGCGACACTCACGCTTGCCATCGGCTTGCCTATTGCATGGTGGCTTGGCAGACACCAGTGGAAGTACCTGAATGTCATCAGAGCCGCATTAACCCTTCCTTTTGTAACTCCAACCATCGTTGCGGCAATGGGTTTTCTGGCTCTATTCAAAACAGGAGGTCCCATTGAGTCCATTGGAATCGATCTTAGATTTGAAAATGGATTCATCGGTTGGCTTTCTGATGCCACCGGAATCGAAAAGTCAGGACACATCATCGCACTCTTACTGGCGCATGCTTGGTTTAATCTCGCACTCGTCATTCGTTTTGTGGAACCTAAAATCGCTACGATGCCTCCTCGGTTTGAGGAATCAATTCGATTATTACCAATCGGAAGAACTCGATTCAGTCGAGCAAGGTACTTTTGGTGGCCAATGCTGAGAACATCAATTGGCTCTGCTTTTATCTTCACATTCATATTTTCATTCACATCATTTGCATTAGTTCGGTGGCTTGCTCCAGATATGTGGACTCTTGAGGCTCTAATGGCAATCGAAGGAGGAGCTGCTGGAATCCCTGGCTACAGGACTGAAGCAAGTTTACTGGTGCTTGGTGGAGCTACGCTGCAAGGAATAATCCTACTCTTCGCCCTCGGTTTAGCAGGATACTGGCAACAAAAACAGTCAATATCAAATGATATTGTATCCGAATCTTTTGCACGAAAAACCTCTGGGAGGCCATCCAATGTTGCACGTATTGGTGTCACTTTTGCATTGTTGTTCGCACTTGCTCCATTAGCATTCATGTTCCTCTCGTCCATACGAATACGAGACCGTACGAATGAATCATACCGTTGGAGTACAGAAGCCTGGGATATTGCACTTACGGGGGATCTAACATATGT
>CAXAHE010000084.1:0-6679 GCA_963968475.1 uncultured Candidatus Poseidoniales archaeon
GGGCGTAGGTGCTCTTTTCCTCCATCATTTACAACCGCGTTTGAGACATGATTTCGGACCAATGTTCAAAGGAGTATCCAAAGAGAAGGTCCGCAAGCACATCTTTGTTGAGGGAACGATCCTGATTCTTATGATGGCAGCGATTATGGGTGCGATCAATTATCAAGACTCTACAAATGAAGACCAAGCGTCATTCCGACTTGCATCTGGAGAGACTGTCCACGACCTGATTCCTGAAATGGGGCCGGACTTATATGTGATTACAACGATTGAAAACATGGACGGTTCAAACACACTTCAGTATGCGATTATTACTGTGGAGTTAGCAGAACCTGGATTTCAAGATTTCAAAGTCGATTGGGATGAGATGCAAAAGCTAGCAAACGAAAATTGTAACCAAAATATTCCTTGTGTCGCCTCAGTCGCACCAGGAGAACAAAGTGTTATTGAGCTTCGATCTCCAAACGTATTCACATTCATCTTCCTCCACCATAGTGGAGATAATGGAGTGATGGAAGTACAAGTCGTTTCCGAGTATGATGAATCATCAACTGCGATGAACAAAGCCATTGCTCTCTCAATCCCATCTCTTTACATTACAGGTTTTGTCATTTACCGATTGCTAAGATTGAGCAAGAATGGGAAGAGTTGGTTTGATTCTACACCATCTCATACTTGGGAAGAGGAATGAGCATTCACTTATTTGGATGCATCACTTGGGATGTACATGGCGTCCAATAGTTCTCTCGAGGACGCTGTTTCTGAACTCATGGATTCTCCTGGCGGAGAACTCCTTTCTTCTGTGAGAACCCATCTACGAAAGAGGGCTTTTGCTCTCTTTGGCCTTTTCCTAGCAGGGTTAATTGCTGGCTTTCCGATTGCAAAGAGCATCATTAAATGGATTATTGATGAACAACGACTCCCTGATGACGTCAATGTCATCGTCACCTCGCCAGTTGAATTCATCATGCTACAAATTCAACTCTCTGCGAGTTTTGGCCTCTTTCTCGCCTTTGGGTTATTGATTATCGAAGCATCATTGAAAGGGGTAAAGCATCCTGTCGTTAAAGCCAGAGTAGCAGAGTTGGACCTGAAAGCACCTCACCCCTCCATGGCCCTAATCCTATCTGTACTTTCGAGCATCGGACTCGCAGTGTTAGGGATTTTTTATGCATGGGAATTACTCACTCCGATGCTGTTAGAATATCTCAGCCGTGATGCACAAGAAGCTGGGCTTTCCACGCAATGGAAACTCGGAGCATATGTTGGGTTTGTTCTCAATTTAGCAGTTGCATCAGCCATTGGATTTCAGGCGCCAGTGGTTACAATGCTTGCATTACGAGTCGGCATGGTCGACCCTAAAACAATAACAGCATACCGAAAACACATTTGGTTTTCTTCATTTGTTCTTGGAGCAATGTTTTCGCCACCAGATCCACTTTCGCTGTTCCTTGTAGCGCTTCCAATTATTCTCTTATTCGAAATGTCTCTCATCATTGATCGGGTCTTGCCGAAGAGATGAGCACTGGAAGAGTTGATTCTACTACAGGCATATGACCTGGCCGATGCCCCCACTGAGGAGTGTGGAAATCAGAACCGACTGTCACGCCTAATCCTGCATTGGATGCAGCAAGCCAGATAGAATGACGCTCTTCGTCAGTATGACTGCGATGAAAGGCTTCAATGGCATCAACCTTTGATTCTTTGAGATGTTGCACCAGTGTTTCATAATCCACACCGTAGTATCGAGGGTGGGCAAGCGAAGTAATACCGCCAGCTGCATGAACTAGACGACTCGCTTCCGCAAGCGATGGCTTAGGACGTACAACACTGCATGGCCGGCCATCTCCGAGCCACAAATCAAACGCTTCATTCATTGAATTGACATGTCCTGCATCGACCATTGCTTGAGCCAAATGTGGACGTCCTACGCTTCCTTGAGCACGGTTTAGAACATCATCAACTTCAATCTTCATTCCAAATCCATTGACCAATTGAATCATTTCAAGCATACGAGGTACTCGGTCATCTTGTAATGGATCAAGCCATTCTTTGAACAATCGAAGGCCTTCTGGGATAGGATCATATGGAAAATAAGCGAGTAAATGCCACGATGTTGGAGACCTATCTCGACCTGATTGAGAGAGTATTTCCTCGTCCCATGGTAATTCCACATCGCATGTCAACTCAACACCAGGAACGAATTGAATCCCATGTTTCGCTGCTGAAACCTTTGCTTCTTTCCATCCAGAGATGGTGTCATGATCGGTTAATGACCACACTTGAACGCCTTCAGAAGCCATGTTCAACGCTAGTTCCTCAACACTGAGTGAACCATCGCTGTGCGTTGTGTGCGAGTGTAAATCATACCGCTCACTCCAGTCCATACAATTCCCTCACGGCCAGTTCTTTTGAATCTCTCGGCCATTATTCAAAACAAATCATCGAGATTCGGAAGCGAAGGAACTTCATTAACTGGCTCATCGAACAAGGAATCGAGATCAGGTAATTGCGGAAGCTCAACCGTCTCTTCCACTAAATCCGGAAGTTCTGGCAAGGGGATGCTCACAGGACCATCTGAAACAAATTCAATCTGAGTCTTGCGAACAGGACGATCATCAACTGTTGATGCGCTAACCCCTGGCAATGGTATGTATGCAGGACCATCTGAAACAAAGTTCCGTCCATCATCGACAAGTTTCTCTTCTTTTATTGATTCTTCAGTGAAGGTATTACGTGGTGATAGTTGAAGGGTTTCTGAATCCACGTTCATGCGTTCGAGTTGCTCCGACTCCATGACCGATTCAGAAACTGTAGAATTTCTTTCAGCAACAACTGCGGAAGCATATGCGCCTAGACTCCCGGATGAGAGTGACGTAATTGCTGATGAAACAGTCTGTGAATCCACGTTTTGCCGTGTATCTCCAAGGATTGAAGAAATGATACTCGAAGTTCGTTCATTATCTTGATTTGAAGAGTTGCTCGATACTGGAGTCGCTATGCTTTCAAACGACTCAATTTGTTCCGCTACAGTTGGTTGCTTCGGTAATTCAGGAACCGGCCTTAATTGACGTCCCCATACTGAAATCAAGATCAGAAAGAGGGTCGCAAATGCCCAAACTGTCTCTTGGAGCGACCATCCTGTTTCCTTCCAATAGGAGGCAGTTCCATCCAAGAAAAGATGTTCAAACAGCGGGAGAAGAAGAACTCGTTCTCCAGCATGACCTGGAAATTTACCAGCAAATGCATTGACGAGAAGCGTCAGACTTGACAGAACAACTAGGACGGAGGCGAAGACTGCAATCCTAGGCGCTTTCTGTTCCATTACAATCCCTTCACTTTTTAGAAAGTAGTTCAGCAGAAGTCACTGTATTTGCCATCAGCATTGCAACGGTCATTGGACCTACACCACCAGGTACTGGAGAAAGTAAAGACGCAGTCTGTGCTACATCGGGATGAACATCACCTGCAAGTCTCCAGCCACGTTCTCTGGTTGAATCATCAACTCGATTAATTCCAACATCGACGACGATAGCGCCTGGTTTCACCCAGTCAGATTTCACCATTTCAGGACGTCCAACTGCTGCAATGAGAACATCAGCTTCACGACATTCCGCTTGAGCATCCTTTGTCCTGGAATGTACGATAGTGACAGTAGCATCTGCCCCTTTAGCTGCCATGAGCAATGCTTGAGGCATACCGACATTGAACGAGCGTCCAAGAACAACGGCTTTCTTTCCAGTCAAATCGACGTTCGCCCAACTCAACATTTCCATCACACCAGAGGGCGTACAAGGAATCATACCATCAGAACGGCCTTGAACGAGACGACCAAGATTGACTGGATGAAATCCGTCAACATCCTTACGAGGATCAATCAATTCGGTCAACATCTCCTCATCCATGTGTTTAGGCAAAGGTGATTGAATGAGTATTCCATGCAAATCTTCTTGCTGGTTCATATCGAGTATATGTTGAGCAACGACCTCTTGTGTTGTATCTGCTGGAAGTTCAATGTGAGTTGATTGGATACCCAAACGACCGCATGAGCGAACTTTGTTACTCACATAGACATGAGATGCTGGATCATCGCCAACGATAATGACAGCAAGATGAGGTTGTACTGAACATTCAGAGATTCGATGTTTCAATCGCTCTTCTAGGTCAGCAGCACATGCTTTCCCGTCAAGTCGTGTTGCGCTCATAGTACGTCGTGGCACTAATTCGGTTTGAGCATTCGCATCCAAAAGGGTTGAAATTTTGGAGCCAACGGAGGGACTCGAACCCCCGACCGCCTGATTACAAATCAGGCGCACTACCAGCTATGCTACGTTGGCCTTGTTAGGCCATTCTCATCCCCTTCATGAAGGAAACGGTCAAATCTCGACAAGGTCAATAGGTAAACCCACTTCCGATGGATATGGACGAAGCGCCCGGAGAGTCTCTCATTAACGCACTTGCTTCGACCAGAATTGGCAATGATACTATTTTCAGTTGGTTTGCTCGCTACCAACAAGCCAAGAGCGAAGGTCATGATGCAGTTAACGGAACAGTCGGTTCATTACTCGAAGATAACGGACAACTCGCTATCAATCATGTCGTGGATGAAATGCTTCGAAAAGCACCACCCCTTGAATTTGCATCTTACGCTCCATTGAAGGGATTACCTTCCTTCCTCGACTTGAGCATCACTCTGGCTCTTGGAGAGCACAGATCGACCCTTGAAGAGATGGGATTTGCATTCACATCAACCGCAACACCTGGAGGCTCAGGGGCTTTGTTCTTAGCAGCCTCAAATCTTTGTGAACGAGGAGAAGCGGTTCTTCTTCGAGACCGATATTGGGGTCCTTATGCAGGATTTCTGAAAGGCTCTGGTCTTGATATGGCAACATGGCCACTCTTGCCAAAAGAAGGAGGCGAATACCCATTCTTTGCAGACGCTGCTTTTGAAAAAGAAGTCGAACAACTTGCCTCAACACAGAGTACAGTCATGGTGTGGTTGAATGACCCTGCTCACAATCCAACGGGATTGACGATGTCCTCTGAAGGACGGCGAGCCGCACTTGATGTGATGATGGCAAGCGCATCGCGACACCCTGAGATTGGTCATACTCTCCTCTTAGATGCAGCATACAGCCTGTATGCAGATGAACCACATGGATGGGGAGAGACCATTGTTGAGACCATGGAAGATGGAACACCTTGGCCTGAAAACTTCCTTATCACCTACGCTGTTTCGATGTCCAAATCCCATACAGCATATGGATTGAGAACTGGAGCACTTATTGCAATTCATCCAGACCAGAACATCATAGAACGACTACGAGGCATCCTAGGTGTAACTGGACGACAGACCTGGTCCGCTGCACCACGATTGCTCCAATATACTGCAGTAGAATTACACTCAAATCCTGAAACAGCAAGTGCTTGGTCAGATGAACGATATCGATTGCAAGGACTTCTCATTGAGAGAAGAAACGCATTCGTTAATTCCTGTAAAGAGCTCAATGTACCAATTAATCCAACACACGATGGATTCTTTGGATGGCTCGAACATCATGATCCTGAAACAATCACAGAGAAATGTGCAGCAGAACACGTCTATCTTGTACCATTACAAGGAGGGGTACGAATAGGATTGTGTGCAGTACCACTCTCTTCAATCCGTAGAGTGGTTGAAACGCTTCAAAAAGCACTGAACTGAGGAATCACCATGGTACGTAACGTACGAGAGAACCTCATCCTTTCAGGAATGGTATGCATTGCGTTCGGAGGTTTCCTGACCATCGGTGGCGTCCTATCAATGGGAGTGATTATTGGAGTTTCTGGAGTGTTCCTTTTTGTCATAGGAATGGGTACATCGAGTAATCAAACCTTAGATCCTGCAGAAATAGCTGCATGGAAACCGTCAGCAGAACAACTTCCTGATGCAAACCGCATCATGTATAGAGTCGACGTCACCATTGATGAGCCGAAGAAAACAACAATCCTTTGTGGCCCATGTGGGACTGTGACAGAACTCGATGGAGACCGGCCTTCAAATTTTACATGTCCTGCATGCAACAAAACATTGTATGTCAACGAAGAAGAGTAATCAATTATCCTCGAGTTCTGGAGAGGACGTACCAGGGAATGAATATGGCTCAACAACAGTTTCATCGGTTGCGATTTGTGTAATCTGAGATGTTGCCCCCGTGTATTGTGGTATTACAAATCCCCCATCTTGGTTCATCATCATTGGTTGGACTGTTTCATCGTTTAAGGTAAAGACAAGGATAATTCCTACAATTAACAATATAATTCCACAACAAAGAGATCCAAAACCTCCAATGAATCCAAGCGCTAAGATTGCAATTGGTGTTCCTGCTTCACTCCAATCATCATCGTTTGAGACATAAACGGGTTGATTGGTTTCAAAAGAGAACTCACCCGCACCACATGCAAAACATGCTCGACCGAGTTTAATGTATGACGAATTTTCATGGTAGAACTCTTTATTCTCTAAGTATGCATCGCACCCATCAAAAGAATCACTCACCACCACTTCGTTGTAAAATCCTCCTTCTAAAACATGTCCCTCTGAAGTCCAAGCAGCCCGGACGATAGCAGGTTTGTTCGTTACTGTAACACCGGTTTGTTGACAATGATCCCATGTACCGTCATTGTTCTCATCAACAAA
>CAXAHE010000085.1:0-6673 GCA_963968475.1 uncultured Candidatus Poseidoniales archaeon
TCGTGGAAGTATGGGTGTGCAGAATCACCAGATTGTTCCCAGAAAACAACCAGTCTCTTGTCCATATTGATCAGTTCAATCAGCGTAGGCCACTCTGTGTTCATGTCATGTACGTACATCATATCAGACAGCCCTGCATCATCGAGTACGGTCTTCAAGTGGTCAGGTTCAACATAATTTTCGATAAGAAGGGTGACAATGTCACGGTCTTCATCTTCCATCTCAGTCTCTAATTTACTCAACCAGTTGAGTGGATCAACAGCCCCATATGTGCATGGACTGAACGCTTCATTGGAATTTCCATGGCAAAATCGCACGTTCGATTCGCTTTTATCTGCAGTTGTCATATAGTGCGTATCGAGCATGAAGGCTCGCATTCCAGCATTCCATTGCGCTTGAAAACCCGTCAGGTGATTACTCGCTGGATAGTAGATATTGTCCTCATGTGTTGAAAATGAGTTGTGCGTTTCAGGGAAAGTCACTTGATCATAGGTTCTGTGACAGAGAACGACCATGCCATTGCAAGGAATTGTTTCGAGATATGCGCATGTGCCGTCATCTTCGTTTGCAGTTTCGTCATAATTATCTGCATCTGTATCTGTACAACCAAGAATCGGTTCTGGTTCTGAATAAACGCACGAACCATCGTCTTCCTCTGCTTCTGAATTGTAATTCTCTGCCTCAGGGTCTGTGCAACCTTGAATCAATGAATCGACTTCTACGCCGTCATCAATCACTTCGTCCGAAGATTCCTCTAGGTATGTGCACCCAGGAGCAGCGAGCAACACGACCGTGATGAGCAGGGCCATGACTCGCATGGTTTCTACTGGCGGCGAAGTGTCTTCAAAACTCCGCTTAGGAATCAATACAGTCCTCTGTTGTGGCAACAAAGGGATTGGCTAATGTATCAGTAACATGCCATTTTACTTCATGGAACCTTCAGATACGGGCGCTTCTCTGAACGTTCTGCTCGTTCACGTCTGGTATTGGCCTCACTTAGGAGGGGGAAATCAACACGTTGAACACATAGCTCGCCAACTGGTCAAAAGAGGCCATAAAGCGACCGTTTGGTGCGCAGATATACCTGAACATGATGAAAAACAATTCGTCCGAGATGGCGTCGAAGTCATTCGATTGCCTCCAAAGATGGTTCTGGCTGGCATTGATCCAGTTGTTGCGATTAAAAAGTTGAACATGGACTTTGATGTCGTTCATCTCCATGACATCCTACCAATTCTTATCCGACGCTCATTGAAACGTGCAAAGAAGCTCAAAATTCCTGTTGTTACAACATTCCACAATGATTACATCAAAACAGGTATTCTTGCCAAATCCTTCAAGGCTCTTCGATGGGTTGTACAAGGGAGACGTACGCTCAATACTTCGGATGCAAGAATTGCATTGACTCCATATTATGCGAATCATCTCAAACAGCGAGGCGTCAAAGATCCAATCGATATTTTACCAAATGGTTTCGAACCTGTAGCAGAGGATGCTGTACGTCCTAGTCTTCTTCCAAGCGATGCGGAACAGCATCCAATCATGGTCTTTGTTGGACGATTAAGTGAGCAGAAAGGATTGGATGTTCTCATGGATTCTTGGGACAGATATTGTGCCACAGGGCCAGCCAATGCACGGCTTGCAATTGCTGGTTCGGGTGAACTCAATGAATGGTTAGATCAACGTATTGCAAACGCAAAACAACCTGATTCGATACACAAACTTGGTCGTGTCGAAGACAGCGAGAAGAGATGGCTTTTCGAGAATGCAAAGGCTGTTCTCCTTCCCTCTCGATTCGAAGGACTTCCCACAGTTCTACTCGAGGCAATGAATGCAGGAGCACCTACTGTCATGTCTGACGTCAATGATTTAGGGCGATTAGTAACTGAACCTGATGCTGGTCTTTCGATTCCTCCTGGTGATGTGGATGCTCTGCTTGAAGCAATAGAAACCATCCTCGGGGCTGATGAAAAACAAATCCAACATTGGTCAACAAATGGGAAGGAAGCTTCCAAGCCGTATCTGTGGTCAACGATTACTGAAGATTTACTTCAGATCTATCGGCGGGTGAAGAAGTGACACTACCTCGATTGATTATGTTTCATTGCAACATGAGTTTACTTGGAGGAGGTCAACGCGATCTTATCGTTGCTTTACCAGAACATGCCAAACGATGGCAAATCACAATGGTCACACTCAACGCTCCGGACTTACTTGTCGATAAATGCAGAGAACTCAACATCGAGTTGATCACACCATCTCAACCTTGGCAGGAGCCTCGGGGAGGGCTCAAAGAGATCACAGCGGCTTCAGGTCGTTCTTCTCAAAAGGCTTGGAAACGCCTTTTCCCTTCATTTAAAGAACAACTTCAGCACGCTGATGCTGCTTTTGTCTTAATCACAGTAGGTGGATTAGAAGTCCTCGAATTGATACCTCGTACGCTTCCACTTTTCGCCCATATTCTTGAGCGAAACAAAGGAATCTATGATGACGTCCCTCATCGAAATATGGATGGCTCATTCAAGCGCCCAATGTGGATGAATAATCTCGTTCTTTCCTATCTTCGTCGGTGGGACAAAAAGTGGCATCGTGTGTTGTGGAATAGACCAAATACAATCATTTCAGCAAATACGCCAACGAGCGCCCGAAAACTTGCAGCGGCACATAATTGGCCAACACTAAACTCTTGGATTTCTGGAAGCCCTGAATTCCGAGATGAGGAAAAACGACCGGCTGGAGTAGGTGTGCTTTGGCCGGCTATTAACCCTCAGGCATGGCCAATTAAAGCAACCATAGATGAAGTGAACGTTTGGGAACATTTTGATCTTAAACCAATCACTCCGTACCTTTTGACCGTTGGTAGTGCCTGTTTCATGAAAGGAAGTTTTGAAGCGCTTACTGTTGCTCATGCCAGTTCAATGGCTTTAGTTCACGTCGGCGGTGGAGAAACTGAAGATATGAAGAAGAAGGCAGCAGAGATGGGTGTTGAATTAATCATCATGCCAAGAATCGATGAATTGGAGATTGTTTCTCTTGTTCGCAATGCTCACGCTCTTATCGCAATTGCGCGAACTGAAGGATTCGGCCTTACTCCTATGGAAGCGATAATGGTTAACACTCCCGCACTTGTTGTTGATGACGCAGGCTTCAGACACACGATTACGGATGGGCTGAATGGGCGTAGGCTACCATGGCCAAACAATCCAGATTCCATTCTGAAATGGGTTGAGGCAATTGAACAGTCAGGCCAGAAGAGTAATCGTGAACGATGGGCAGAAGCTGGAAGACAACGTATTCTTGAACGATTCAGTTCAAATCATCAAGCAGAGGGGTTGGCGCGCGCATTAGCGACACTTGGAGTCCAAGTCGAATTAACAGAACTGGAAATATTACCAGGTCTTGATCCTGCGTGATTCATCAGAAAGAGAACAAGGAGGTTTGGCCTCCATCTCTGATGAGGTTTCCTTTGCGTAATGCATCGAAAGCAGCATCCATTCTTCGTTGACTAAACTCACGTTCTTCTTGTAAGAATTGAGTTAGTCCTTTGACATCTACTGCACCTGGTTTGAGGTCTTCAGCCTCGACTTCGCTCGCAGGATGATTTAGGAAAATCTCTCGGATTTCATCAAGTCGTTCAGGAACCTCTTTGCCCTTTTCTTCACAGATTGCTTCAATCGTTCCCAGCGATTTAATCAGTTTAATTCCAGTCTTGGGACCAATTCCTTTCAACCCAGGATGGAAATCAGTACCGATCATTATGGCTAAGTCAACCAGTTGTTCACGGCTTAAATCGTGTGTAGTGAGGAGTTCTTCTAAGTTGATTTGTTGTGCCTTCACCGTTCGTCCATGGCGTTTACTGCCGTGACTCATAAGATTACGAACGAGGATTGGGCTTCCATAAAGAAGGGCGTCCCAGTCTTGAGTCGCCACAATATCAAGTTGCCCTTTGACTGCCATTACTGCGGCTTGGCCTTCTCCTTCTGCAGCAGCATCCACCCAGCGAACGCCGAGTAAATCGAGCATTTTCTTGGTATCATCGATCATCTCTGCACTGTAATGAACAATGCGTTGAGCCATTTTTTGAGCCGTCTGGTAGTCTCCATCTTCGAGTGCTTGCTTGTGGATTGCCTCTGCTTCTAAGCGACGTTTTCGACGTGCTGCTAGTTCATCGGCCTTCAGTTCCGGAGATTGCCCGTCGAAGACGAAAATAGGTTGAATTCCCATTGAAAGCATGGATGTTGTTCGATTTAGAATACCCATCAAATGAGCAACAACACGTCCTTTCGAGTCTCGTAGTGGCCCGCCATCGCCAGTTGGAGAACGATCTCGAATTGTTGTCAAAAACTGAAAGGCGGTAAGAAACGCATCAATTCCAACACGCTTACCGCGAAGTTCTGCAAGATTAATTTCTTCAGGTGTTGTAAGGTCCTTGAGATTACAGCCCATAACATTCTGTTATCGTCGAGGGTATGTCATGGTTCGTATGCGGTGCCGTGAAGAACAAGCACGCTAAGCGCAGTGTATGGGGGAGCATATTGTGGCCTTGCGAGGTTGGCATCCGGCTCTCGCTCAAGCCGAAGTACGAGCTCTCTTTCCGAACAGAGTCTTCCACTCGTTTCCTTCACCCCGATTAATGCAGTTTCATTTGAATGAAGAGGATATGCCAAACGTATCAATTTCTTCAGGAATTGAAGCGCTCTTCAAGAACGGAGAGAATCACATCTTCACTGATGTTGAATCCATACGTACAATCATCAAATCACATTTGGAACGCCATCCACCCAACGATGAGACGTGTGCTGTTGTTGCATGGAAACATGGCCGTGGAATCGAGGGGGTTTCACGTTCAGAGTTCGCAGGACGTATCGGAGGACTCCTATCCGCCATGGATGCACAGATCGACTTAGAACACCCTAAACAACGATTTGGAATTCTTCTTGATGAACGTTCATCCTCAGTTACGTTTGGTTGGTTACAAGGCAGTGGGCCAAAAGGAGATGAGAGCGTTGAGCGTCGTGCAAGTCAACGCCCATTCTTCAAGCCCGTAAGTTTAGAGCCAAGACTTGCTCGATTGACTGTTAACCTCGCCAGTGGACCTTTGCAAAAAGGCGCAACCCTCGATCCCATGACAGGCACTGGAGGATTTGCAATCGAAGCAGCATTGAGTGGAAGAGATGTTGTTGCCCTCGACCTCGATGAGGAGATGATTGCAGGTGCTAAGAAGAATCTTGAGTGGTCTGGATCCTCGGTAAGTGTCTTCTTCCAGGGAGATGCTACAGATGTTCAGGCATCAATTCCAAACGATGGCCCTCAGTCATTTTCTGGCGTCGTTCTCGATCCCCCTTATGGTAGGAATTCACAAGGCTCTCTTGACCATGAAGAACTTCTGAAGCAGACATTGCGCAGTTGCTCAACAGTGGTGGCTGACGGTTCGCTTGTTCTCATTTTACCAAGTAAGCCTAGAGAATTGTGCTTGGAAACCGTTCTTCCAGCAAACCAACGACCTGATTTGATTCACTTTGGATGGTCTGAACTTGAACAACTTCTCTTGCAATGCAAGTGGAAGTATGAAGATGCATGGTACGTTTTTGTCCATGGCAGTTTGGGACGTGTTGTCATTTACGCATCAAGCGTTCCTCAAGATTGAGTAAAGCAATTGCATCATCATCACTCGGTTCAGGAAATTGAGAACGGTGGGGGCACCCATCGTCGAGTATTGCCTCGTCCTTTGGATTCAAAACAATGGGATATTTTCGACATCCTTCAGGACGAACTTCGTACACTGAACATATACCTTCGGCGTTCGAATCTGAAGAAGCCGTCAAGAGAAAGACACAGGCACGGGTTGTTTCATCGTTCAGCAGAGTCAAGACGCCGTTATGTTCCCACGTGAACGTTTCAACAGCCATTCCTGTACGGCGCGAAAGACGCTTCGCTTCTGAGATGGTAAGCGGCATTGTCGTTTCCCGACAACAAGCCGAACAGCCCATTGGAACACATGGAAGCTGCTTGACCATAGAAGCCTCTGCCTTTGCTTCGCTTTTGAACATCAGGGACAAATCAAGGCTCAAAATAGGATTTACAGTGGTAAATCGGCAGGTGCGACTCGGTGAGAGAATCGTTCAACCGTTCCATTTTCTCGAACGATGAACTTCCCAAAATTCCACTTAATGTCTGCAACACCGTTTTCATCGAGAACCTTGCAAAGTTCAGCATACAGAGGATGACGGGCTTCGCCATTAACATCGATCTTCGCCATCATTGGGAAGGTGACGCCGAATTTCGTTTCGCAGAACGTTTGGATCTCTTCGTGAGTTCCAGGTTCTTGTGCTCCGAACTGGTTGCATGGAAAACCAACAACGACCAATCCATCGTCTTTCTTGGATGCGTACAAGGCTTGCATTCCTTCGTATTGTGGAGTAAAGCCACATGCACTGGCAACGTTCACAATCAGAAAATCTGTTCCGCCAAGTTGTTTCAGAGATGTGGTTTCGCCAGTTATTGTTTCAAATTCGATATCAAAAATTTCGCCCATGGTCAATCCAATGGTATTTCATTGATGAATATGTGGTTTCTTGAAAAACAAACCAAATGCTCTTGAAGTATCGACCTGTGGTCGAACCATGCAAGTGCAAATGGAAACCTCAGCAGGAAACATCATGATTGAACTCTT
>CAXAHE010000086.1:0-6650 GCA_963968475.1 uncultured Candidatus Poseidoniales archaeon
CCATCGTAGACACTGTGCGTGAATGCGTAGCCATCGCCACTGGCATGAACGATGTGAACATGACCATTCGAATCAACTGCAATCGCGTTTTCATGTCCTGCCTCAGTCCCGTAGTCTGCAGTCGTCTTCGTCCATTGATGATTGATGCCATCGTATGTCGTATTGGTAAAAGCAAGATCGGAAAAACCGCTCCCTGTAATGGTAATTTCCTCTCCGCCTGCAGTCCAACCTGTGCTTGGTGAAATCGTAGTTTGAATTGGACTTGAGTACTGAATCTCATTCAACTCTGCTTCGAGAGTGGTTTGTTGTGTAATCATTGGAGATGCGAAAACTATGACAAGTAATCCAACTACCAGCAATGTTCGCATGAATTTTGCTATCTCTATTGCTTAAAATATTCTTTGGTAACAAGTCTGTTACCTATGGGAGCGTGAAGACTCTAACGTTCGGATTAAAATTCTGAGATTCATCACATCACTCAAGAACTGGGTTCGCTTGGAAGAACTATGGCGAACGTCCTAACATTGGACAATATCAACGTCGAAGGCAAGACTGTGCTCTTGCGCGTTGATATCAACAGCCCGCTTGATCCTGCAACCAAGTCGTTTCTTGATGATACGAGAATTCGCGCCATTCTTCCAACGTTGAATCGATTGTCAAAGGCAAAAACTGTTATTATTGCCCATCAATCCAGACCTGGAAAGAACGACTTCACCAGTACACTTGGTCATGCTCGGGAACTCGGACGTTTATTGGGGCGTGCAATTCGTTGGGTTGAGGACATTCATGGTCCAAAAGCAATGGAGGCTATTGAGGAGATGAAGATAGGTGATATCCTCATGTTGAATAACATTCGAATGGATCCTGAAGAAGTGAATCGAAAAGGCGATGCTCTGGCGCTTTCTGAGACGCAACTCGTTCAGAATTTGGCGAGTGTTGCAGACGTATTCGTAAACGATGCGTTTGCATGCGCTCACCGTTCAAGTCCAAGCATCGTTGGTTTTGCACATCACCTTCCTTGTGTAGCTGGAGAATTAATGGCTCACGAAATTCGTCAAATCGATCTAGCACTTGAATCTCCAAAGAGGCCATGTATTGCCATTCTTGGAGGAATTAAAGTTGACGATAGTATTGAGGTAGCGCATAATATGCTCAAGAACAACATCGCCGATGAGGTATGGTTTACTGGTGGAGTTGCGAATCTTGCGATCCATCTTTCAGGAAATGATATCGGAGAAGGAAACATCTCATTCCTTCAAAATGAATTACAGGATGCTTGGGATTCAACAATAAAATCGGCTACATCTTTGCTTAAACTGCACCGTGATAAAATATTCTTACCAACCGATGTTGCAGCGAATGTCGAAGAGAATCGTATTGATATCAAGATTGAGAATTTGCCGATTCACGCCCCGCTTTTTGACATGGGGATTGCATCTATTCTCGCCCTATCCTCTCGGATTAAGAGTGCTGGAACAATCATTCTAAACGGCCCTGCTGGCGTCTTTGAATTACCAGATTTCGCATTGGGAACGATCGAGATGCTCAACGCATGTGCAGAATCAGACGGATATGCAGTTATGGGCGGTGGGCATACTGCAACTTTGGTGAGTAAGCGCGGTCTTGCTGACAAAATGGGACATGTTTCAACTGGCGGAGGTGCTTGTTTGGATTATATTGCAGGCAGAACTCTTCCAGGAATTGAAGCGCTCGAAATCAGTGCTCAACGATATCAGTTGGAAATCACACCAGTTCTTCTTGATGAGTAAACAGCCATTGTAGCATCGTCAATGGGATAGAGAATCTCTCGAATCAAGCACTAGCCTCTTGAAGAAGTACGAGCAGGAACCACCATGGGCGATGATACTGCCGTTCGTTATCGAAACGCGGTTTTGTATGATGATCAATTCGCCAAACATGAGGGGGATTTCCTTCTTCACAAGGATGGTACTTGGTCAAATTCAGTCGGTGATGAAGATGTTATCGAGGAGATTGATGGATCTAATCGAGTCATTACTCGGTCCTTACAGAATTGGCATACTCATTTAGCAATGCAATTGAATGCACGTGATTTCAGTGATGGTTTTCCACTTCACCGATGGCTCAATGAAGCTATTTTCCCAACGGAGGCAAAGATTACTCCCGAGTTTGTTCGAATTGGTGCTCAAGCAGCTGCCGCAGAGATGATTCGTACCGGTTCCACTTTCGCTGCTGACATGTATTTCTTTCCAGCCGTTACGGGCAATGTCCTCGATAAAGCCGGATTGAGAGGCTTGTGTGGCGGCCCTGTAAGTGATGCTGCGCTTCCTTCACATGAAAACGCACAATCTGCACTAACTGAACTTGACGGGTTGATGGCAAACAATTCTGATGATGACCGGGTACAGTATGCAATTGCAACGCATTCAGTTTATCTTTGCTCTGAGGAAACTCTTGGGAGAGCGAGTGAACTTGCTGAGAAGAGAAATGGACGCCTTCACATCCACGTAAGTGAAACTCGAAAAGAAGTCGCTGAATGTAAGGAAAAGACAGGGAAGTATCCTGTCGAATATTTGCAATCTATTGATTTTATCAAACCAGGAACCATCTTTGCTCACGCTTCATGGGTTAAGAAAAACGAAATTAGAATGATGGCTGACTACGATGTTACTGCTGTTCATTGCCCTTCTTCAAACATGAAATTAGCCTGTGGTGGAACTCTTTCCTACCCTCCCTACAAAGATGCTGGAGTTGATTTGAGAATTGGTACAGACGGAGCTGCATCAAGCGGAAATGGACTGAACTTACTTCACGAAGCCCGTTTAGCAAGCCTTGTGCAACGACATGATCATTGGGATTCAACGTTGCTTCCTGCAAAGGATATCTTCGGAATCGCAACAAAAGGGAGTAAAGACTGGGTCGCTTGGAATCTTGATGATATTCGAATGCGTCCTTTAGGTCGCTCAAACAATCGTCATCTTGCAAATCTTGTTTACAACGGGGGTGACTGCCTAGATGTTTGGGTTGATGGGCAAGCATTACGGCTCAATGGAGAAACCAAAACAGTTGATGAAAGAGCAACTATTCAGGAACTCGATCGTGCAGTAAACGAATATTATGATGGTGTCGAATAATCATTCGCGACCATAATACGTCAATGTCGCACCGATGCCAAGAATGAACATCGAAACGACAATGCTAAGCAATGAGTGCCCGATATGGGCTTCATAGTCGATCTTGACTTCAGTACCCTCTGCTAGAGCGCCATCTTTTGCACCTAAGGCAGCGAAATATGTCCCCGATTCCATTTCCCATGTAAAGCCAGTATCGGATTTTGCGTCTGCGCTACCGGCTACAAAATTTGTTGATACTCCATCACAACCAAGTCCGCCTGCAAAGAACGAAGGGACGTCCTCGCAACGATTCTTCTCATCTTCGTCGACGATACCAATCCAGATATCGTCGCGATCCCATGTCAATGTCAGTTCCGTGGAGAGTATACTGATGAGTGGATTACTTGGCAATGGCTCATCGGAAAAGAATGCTTGATTGGGAGCATTTGGAGTTGGAACGCCTTCGACTTCCCCTTCAAATGTAAAGCCGATCATTCCTGCTACAAGAAACAGAACAGCGAAGCAGGTTAGTCCTACTCCAAATTTCCCTCTTCCAAGTAGCGTCATACTCAAGCCCCAACTTCAAATGGAATGAGGAGGAAAGACAGAGCTAAGATGACATAACACGCAAGTAACATCGCTCCCTCGAGCCAGTTCGTCTTACCGTCATTTAGAATGAAATTTGCAACAAGAACGCCCATGAATGTCGCTGCAGTTTCAAGCAGTCCAAACTCTAATGAGAGCCCAACGCCCATAACCCATGCGAAGAGAACCATGAGGGGAGCGACAAATACTGCAATTTGAACACTTGATCCGATCGCAATGGCGAGAGAGAGATCCATCTTGTCCTTTCCTGCGACGATAACTGCAGTGAAATGCTCAGCAGCATTACCAAAGAAAGGAAGGAGAATCACACCGATGAAGAGCGTTGGCATTCCCCATTCACTTGCTGCTTTGTCAACACTGTGAACGAGTAGTTCTGCCATATATCCAACAAGAATCGTAGCGAGAATAAGAAGAGTCCATGCATCTTTAATCGACATTTTCGGTTCTTCATGATGAGAAGATTCCTCCTCATCGGAATGGAAAAGATCGGAGTGGGTCTTGAACTGAAAGAAGAGAGACAATCCATACATGATCAACAATGCTAATGAAGCGTATCGTGACAATTCCAGAATATTCTCATCCGTAACGTTGGAACCTGTATGATGTGCTGCGGCTGGAATAATTAATGCGAGTATCGCCAGTAAGAGCAAACTGCCATTCATAGAAAGTGCAGATTGATTAAACGATTGAATCTTGAATTTAATTCCGCCCCAAAGTAACGCTAAACCAAGAACAAGAAGGAGATTACCAAGAATGGAACCTATCAATGATGCCTGAACCAGTACAATCATTGTTTCTGCTTGATCTGGATCGCTAAACGCTGTATAGATAGCAATGCTTGCGATGATAATTTCCACAGCGTTTCCGAATGTGGCATTGAGTAAACCTCCAAGGTTTTCACCGGCTCGAAGTGCTATCTCTTCTGTAGCATGGCCCATTAGAAAAGCAAGGGGCATGATTGAAATCATCGAAAACAAAAACGTCATTTCCACGTTTCCTTGAATATTGAAGAACAGTGTTACTGGTACGGCTAATAAGAGCCAATTCAGTCGGTTCTTCAGTGGACTAAACGCATCGAGTAAACTATCGTAATTTGATTCAACAACAACTTCAGACATTATTCCTCACCGTAGTTCGCATCAATCGTCGTTTGCCTTACGGCGAACTGGACGTTTGCGAGTTGGGGCTTTGCGAGCAGGTCGCTTACGGACTGGACGCTTGCGTGGAGCAGGTTCCTCATCCTCCTCTTCATCGTCGTCCTCTTCTTCATCATCATCATCATCATCCCAGAAGATGCCTTCTGCTTCATCTTCATCGATTTCTTCGACAACTTCCTTCTTGCGGCGAGTCTTGCGTTGTACAAGATTTACTGCGAACGGGTCGTCTTCTTCTTTCTCAGGTTCAGGTTCAGGTTCAGCTTCTGCTTCCTTCTTTTCTTCATTCTCAGGTTCCGTTGAAGAACCTGTTCCTGTGATAGCATCCATATCCAGATCTTGGCTTGTACCAATGAATTCTGACATCCAATCTTCATCTTCTTCTTCGCCAGCCTTCTTCTTCTTTGGACCTGCCATGCTTGTTTGCACGATCATTAAGGCGACAATGAACAAGAGTACATTGACTGCAACTGCAATCCAAACCAAAAGATATGGAGGGTCGCTCAGCGAGGGAGTGATTTGTTCTGGCTCAGGGGCTTCTTTGAGATCTTCCTCAAAAGTACAGACTGTTTCACCTTCGAGATTATTTCTACAGAAGTCAACAACAAAGACCACTTGTTTTGAAACTTCATTGCCTGCTGTATCGATACCACGGACTGTGATTGCGTGTTGGCCTGCATCAAAGGTCCCGGCTGAGAAATCCATATCACTCACCAAGGTCGACATATCTTCTTCTACATCCGTGATCCCTTCAGCGTCAGCCCATGGAGAGGTACTGGTTATGCCAGTTAATCCGCCATAATTGAACGTGAATCTGTATTGGAGTTCTTGGATTTGAACATCATCTTCAGCGGCAAACATGAGATTGATTTTGTTTCCATAAAGATACTTCGAACCTTCAGAAGAAGGCGATGGGGAATAAATTGTTACCGTAGGCCCCTTTGCATCGATGTGATAGTTCGTGTTTGTCGTTATCCCTATGTTACCTGCCTCATCGACCAGAGTCATCTTGAAGGTCATTTCACCAGCATTCGCAGAACCTGGTATTGTAAAACTGTAGGAATAGACAGGCCCTTTGTCAGGGTTAAGGGCATTATCGGCAATTTGAGTCATTAGTTCACCGCCTCCTGTTACGTTAAATCCAGTATCTGAAATGACTTCAATCGAAGGTAACGTTGGCAGAAGTTCACTTACTTCAATTTGAATTGTATATGTTCCTGCGATAAGAGAAGGGCTTGAGTATTCTGAGTTTTCATTATCCAATAATCGAAGTTCAACAGATGGTGCGAGTGTATCTTCTCTCATCAAAATTGAATTGCCACTTAAGCCCTCGAGGATATCCGAGTTGGTATTATTGAATTCGTCAGCGACTGTTACTGCATACCAAACCTCACGCTCTATATCGTTTGCAAGCGGGATGTTTCGGATGATTGTCGCTGAATTCTGAGTTCCGACGTTAACATCAGAAAGAACCAATTCCCAACCTTCTGCATCGCTTGTTGTAATACTTGTTAGACCACCATTGAATGGGTCCCCAGAATGTCTCCAAACCTGATAAATTTCGTTTGATTCTTGGAGATTGTACCACTCAAGGGCAACGAAGCCAAGATCGCCTCGACTTTCAGCATCGACAATTGACGGATTTGTTGGTGTAGTGATATCAATTTCAACAGGACCAAACGAATTGTTGTTTAACCCCATATACTCGTATGACCCAGTCGTATGAACATACTGGGCTTCGCTCGTCACATAGATGTACCAAAGCAGAGGGGCGCCAGTTGGGGATACAACCGAATCG
>CAXAHE010000087.1:0-6606 GCA_963968475.1 uncultured Candidatus Poseidoniales archaeon
GTGTCCATACTCATATGGCCTTATATCGTATGGATTGCCTTTGCCACAATAATAAACACAGCATACTATCTAGAGTTTAGATGATGCCAGAGTTGGTTCATTGCAGGGTGCACATTAAAGTATAATTGCGGCAACTCAGAATTATGAACTATGAAGGACTTACGATCGTTCAATTGAAAACTTTGTGTCGAGAACGGGGCCTTCGCGTTAGTGGTAGCAAAAATGAAGTCATTATACGGCTGATGGAACATGATGAAGGAATTGAACCGCGATACCAAGCACAACCACAATATCAACAACAGTACATGCAAGCACCTCCGCAGATCATCCACATTACTAAAAGTCCTGGTGGCGAAGTTTTTGCCCAAGTGATTGGAATCTTCATTTTCATGTATGGAATTTTTAGGATTGGAATGGCAATGTTTTTTTCAGCCGTCGATGAACAAGTCTTTCTTTTTGAGTCGGCTCTTGCGTGGATTATAGGATTCCTCTATATCATTGGAGGCGTATTCACGATACTAACGTATAGAAATGGGATTTTTTTGACATTAGCGACTCTTATTGCATCAGGAACCCTATCAATTATGTATCATGATGAATGGAGCCCACTCTCAGTTGGCCTCGATGGTAATCTCCCTATTGAATGGTCTCTTATGTGCTCCTTTTCTTGTTCATTGATGGTCGCCCTACCACTGATGGCTGGATTTAATGATCTAAAACCGGGTTGGCCTTTCGATGGCTCAGCCGATTATCAAGCCAATCAAGTCATTACCCAACCAACAAAACAGTCGAGGATTTCTCCAAAATCATTGTCTTCCAAAAGCGACGACAAAATCCTTCTTCAATGCCCCTACTGCTCAGCACATTTCAATGTCAAAAGTGGAGCATCAGGAACTGCAACATGTCCTTCTTGTAAAAAGAAAGTATCTGTATGAAGTGCTAGATTATTCTCAAAGAGATTCAATAACAAGCGCAATACCTTGTCCACCGCCGATGCATGCAGTAGCGATTCCGTATTTGCCTCCAGAGCGCTTCAATTGATGAGCAAGAGTAAGAGTCAGGCGAGTTCCTGTAGCTGCTAAAGGATGGCCTAAGCCAACGGCTCCACCGTTGACGTTAACCTTGTCAACATCTAACCCGAGTTCCTTGACGCAAGCCACAGCTTGACCTGCAAAGGCTTCGTTAATTTCCCAAAGATCGATGTCATCAACTGTAAGTCCTGTTCTTTCCAAAGCCTTTCTTGATGCTGGGACTGGACCGTAAGCCATTATTGCTGGTTCCAATCCTACAATGCCCCATCCAACAAGTTTAGCAAGAGGCTTGTCCCCATCTGCTGCAGCCTGTGAAGCGGACTTGATGACAACTGCCGCTGCACCGTCAACAATTCCAGAGGCGTTACCTGCGGTAACCAGTGATTCTGGTCCGAATGCAGTTGGCAGTTTTGCCAACGATTCTGGAGAAGTATTGTGAACAACGTGATCTTCATCCTTTGCAGTGATGATTGTCTCTCCTCTACGTGATTTGATGACAACATCGACAATTTCTTCTTCAAAGACTCCATTCTCTATAGAAGTAAGGACTCTTTGATGTGAACGGGCTGCAAATGCATCTGTTTCTTCGCGGGTAACACCCTTTCTTGCGCATATCTCATCGCTTGTTTGAGCCATATATTTCCCACAGGTCATATCCTGAAGATTTGTCATCATGTAATCCTCTACTGGAGGAGAACGACCAAGTTTCCATCCATCACGAGCACCACGAAGTACATGAGGTGCTTGCGAAAGGTTCTCCATTCCACCTGCGACAACTGTTGAGGCTTCATCGAGCATGATCATCTGTGCGCCTGTAACGATGGATTGTATTCCTGAGCCACAAATACGAGAGAGTGTTAACATCGGCACTTCTTGCGGGATGCCGGCTTTCAGACCCGCATGTCGAGCCCCATAGATCGATTGTGAACATGTTTGGAGAGCATAACCCATGACTACATGGTCCACGTTTGATGGATCTGTATTCGTCTTTTCAAGAGCACCTTTGATGGCAATAGCACCTAATTCTTGAGCACTAACAGACTTGAGAAGTCCACCTTGCTTTCCATCTCCACGCTTTCCTCCAACCCATTCACAAAACGGTGTTCGAGCGCCGCCAACCAATACAACATCTTCTGCCATGAACCTCCGAGTTCAACTCGGGTCATCAAGGGTACGCTTGGATGATTAGAGATTCATCAAGGAAATGATGATGCCACCAATGGTTAAACAAAGCGGGACAATCATCACTTCAAATGCTGAACGCATCTTTCCAAGATTAGCCAATTCTGAACCTCTTTGGAGTGTGGCTTTGACACCAGGCGCATCTTCACCAACGACTTCCAACAAAGAATTCTGCAGTGTTCCATCAAGGCCTTCATTTTGAATATCTTCCTGGGGACGGCTGCGGGTGGTTCCAACAAGGTAAACAGGATTCCCTACACGAAGCGCATATACTGTCCATCGATGCTTACGTACGTCTCCACCAGTAAACAGACGAGCAGCAAATTCAGCACCTATTTCTTTGCGCAAACTATCCGCATGGTTCGATTCCCATCTTCGAAGATAGTTTCCCATATCGATTCTCTTGAACGTAGTAGGTTTAACAAGAATCCCTCCAGTCCCATCATTCAAGATGAAAGGGACTGCTCCACGATCACTACGGACAGTTTTCCAATGACATTCTGTTTTTGTATTTCCTTCACTATCTGTGGTTTGTTTGCAGATTTTCACTTCATATTCCCATGAAAACTGTACACAGTTAGGAATGACTCTGTTTGGATGTCCATCAACAACGACTCTCAACACACCGGCTTTAGATGGCCGGACTTGACCTACCAATTCGGGGTTTCCAACTGCCACCGAACGAACTAGGCTCGTTGGAGTATCTGCCATTTGGCGCTGCATCTTATACTGAAAGTATCCAAATATTGTCCAAAGTAATCCAACGCCTAAGACAATATAAGCAATCCAAGTAAGATCATCTGATACTTTTTCGCTTCCATCTTCAGTGATTATCGTTGCAACTCCATTGTTTTCTGAAATGAACAAACCAGCAGCAATGCAAACACCGATTACAAGTGCAATCATCATCACACCATAGGTCGATACAACTGCAGGCCGGGGAGTTCCAACCTTCACTGGATGCTCTGGCAATGGGCTTCCATCACCATGAGGTAGATACTGGTCTTCATTCCAAGAAGCTGGGCCTGGAGCAGGAAGAATCCAATCACTAGGATCGGTGGTTGGAGTAAACGTTGAACGCCCCATCCACCACGAATCAATCGAGTAACCTTTGTCCAGAGCTTCCGCCTCAAGAGATTCTGGTTGTGGTGCATTTTTCCTCACCTTGTGAAGATCTGCTTCAAGAGAACCTGGAGACGAGAGTGCGATAACGAGAAGTCCGAGAAGACAAAGAAGAGGATTTACAATTCCAGCAAGCAGTAGAATTACTCCAACTGCCCAGCCAATCCAGCCCATCCAAGTGTAAGGTAAAGTTAACTGAAAAAAGCCCCTATCGAGATTCATGTCTTTGATGTCCATGGTATAGGCAACCGATGTAGGCTTATGTTAGTAACGAATCTTATTCTTTCTGGATTCCAATTACTTTGACAAGAATTCGTTTAGGTCTCTGCCCATCGAATTCGGCATAATGGATTTGCTCCCATGTGCCAAGATGTAATCTGCCGTTTTGAACAGGCATTGTTACTTGTTGACCTAACAATTGGCGCTTTAGATGAGCATCTCCGTTATCTTCCCCAGTTCGATGATGCTGATATTCAGGGCCATTCTGGCCATCGGCCCCGTAATATGGAGCTACTTTCTCTAACCATTGCATTATATCTTGATGAAGACCTCTTTCGAGATCGTTTACGTAGCAAGATGCAGTAATATGCATTGGATTGACCAAAACAAGGCCATCTACTACGTTGCTTTCAGCAACAATCTTTTCAACCTGCTCGGTGATGCATAATATTTGATAACGTTCCTGAGTTTGTATTGTTAATTCTTCGACATATGTGCAAAACTGGCCTACGTTTCTGTTACCCAATACATCACTTCCTTCAATCAAACTGGAACATCATCTGACCATTCCATGGCCCCTGTCTGCTTTTCGACAATAGGTTCCATCAAAGTGTTGCTAGCCATCAATGGAATGGCTGCAAGCAGACCACAAATCGCATTGCAAAACAATTGGCCGCCAATTGCGATTCCAAGGTACAGGGATTTGTTAACTTCTTGACCATCTGGTGCGTCTGGCATAGGCTCAAAAAAGGCCATGACAATACCAAGAACTAGCCCAACAGAAAGAAGAATCCATGTAAGATGAACGCCAAACTTTTGGCGATTTGAGATTGCATTTCCTGCATAGATAAATCCTAACCCAAATGCAATGGAGGCCATACTGAAGAGATAGTCATACCATTCCAAAGAAGCGTCAACTTGAGTTAATTCTGAAATGGCTTCATTTGCAAAAAGTCCGCCAAAAGTAAACAGAACTTGTATTGCGCCCCAAATGATGACGAAGATACCAATTACTTTTGGTGCAGAACTCGGTTGTTGCATCAAGATCATCTGGTGTTGAGTTCCTACAATCTGCTGAGGCATTCCCGTAATCATTACTGGTTCAGAAGCTTGATCATCAGAAATCATCATGCTTGGAATCGATTTATCTTGCTCGGATTCAACATTTGCCCAAAAGTCGTCTTTCTCTTCCATGTTTTACCCATGCAGAGGGTGATTTATGAATCATCGGTATTCTTCAAGAAGGAAGACAACTTCGCTTTGTATGGGGAGATGGCATGACAAACGTCCTTGTGGTTTACAAGAAAAACTTTGAATCCATCCATGACGATAGTCTTGAACACCTGAAGTCAAGTCTTGAAGATGCAAAATCAACCCATCAATTACGTGTTGAGATTCGGGCAAGAGAGCGTGTAAGGCGAGCAGACTTCATTGGACGTGACCTTGTTATTGTTCTTGGAGGCGACGGAACTCTGACCTCCATCTCACATAACATCGATGAGTCAACACCGGTAATGGGCGTAAACTCCCATCCCAAATCAGATGACCCTACTGGAAGCGTAGGGTTCTACATGGATTCCACACTCGACACTTTTTCTCAAGATTTAGAAAGAGCATTGAGTGGAAAAGCAATTGTGAACAATCTCCCTCGATTGAGAGCGATTATTGATTCCACATCTGGAAACAGATACACTACAGACCCTGCAATGAACGAATTACTCATTGCAAATACACATCAATACGCTCCAAGCAAGTATCATCTTCGAAGAGGCGATATGAATACTGATCAGCAAAGTAGTGGACTCATCTTTTCGACATGGCTTGGCCAAGGCGCATGGTTTTCGCATAGTCTTGACCCTACAAGTCTAACTGAAATCCGCAAGGTTGTTGACTCTGGTGAAGAAGACACGCATTATTTTGTCTTGGCACGTGACTTAGATCATCAAATGCGAGTCGATAAGAAATGGTCTTGGCTTGATTGGACTGAAACTACAACTCAAATTTTGAGTGATATGCACCGAGGTTATGTTGTTCCTGATGGATGGGACGAGGTACACTTCAATAGAGGCGCATCTATCTCTGTTGACCTAAATGCGCCAAAATTACGATTATTGACATTCCGTCAATCTATGAAAGAGCGATTACTTGAGTCAATGACCATTTGAGGTGAATAGATGACCAACAAGCAAGGTCATCTCAAAGCATTAGGCGTGGACATTGGAGGATCTTCAATCAAATTCTGCCTTATTGATAGAGAATTAAAATCGATATTGAAAACGAACACTATACCGCACAAGGGGAGAAAAGGAACTGAAGACATCTGTTCGAAGATTGTTCATCAAATCAAAGAGTGGAAATTTGAAGGAAGTATTGGGATCGGATTCCCAGGGATTGTCGAAGACCAGATAATTATTGATGCCCCAAATTTAGGGAGTAATTGGGATGGGCATGATTTCAGAACATACTTCGCACCTATTGACCTTGATGTGACTTCTGTCCTCAATGATGCAGATGCTGCTACTATGGCGATGATTGAACAAACTAAGGATTGGACAGAGCAGGATATCTTGTGCCTCACGATAGGGACAGGGATTGGTTCAGGATGGATCTCAGAAGGTCAATTAATCAAAGGAACGGAATATGGACGAGAATATAGCCCAAAACTACAGTGTACGCTCGAACAATGGGCTTCAGCCAAAGTAATCAGTGAAAAAGGAATATCACTCCTTGAGTGGGTGGTTCGATTTTCAGATGTACTTGACATCCTCATTGAAAAGTATTCACCAGAAGCTGTCATTTTATGTGGCGGAATTACCAGTGAGAAAGAGCATTGGCTTGTTGAATTACAAGCATTGCAATCGGTTCGAATAGCGATTTCAGATTATGATGAGTACACAGGTGCTTTTGGAGCATCCCTACTCATTTAGTGTAAAAAGTAAACTGTGACTTTGATAAAAAAAGTGGGTGGAGACTGGGGCTCAAAGAGCCCCAGCCTCGCTTTCTTAGGAGGTGATCCATCTGCAGGTTCCCCTACAGATACCTTGTTACGACT
>CAXAHE010000088.1:0-6601 GCA_963968475.1 uncultured Candidatus Poseidoniales archaeon
ATAGAACTCTGTACTGTGTGTCAATTTGTCGACAGTTTACCATGACCGGAGTGATATCTCTCCTCATCTGTTCACCTTTTTCTTTCAGGAGGTTTGTGACGTGTAGAGTGACCGCAGTTTTACCAGCTCCAGTGACTCCGTAAAGAATCATGTTCGAAGGTATCTGGCCATTCAAGGCCTCAACAAGGTTGAATGCAATGCGCTCAATTTCCTTCTCACGATGAGGCATAATGGTTGGGCGATGGCTGTGATGAAGAATCTCTTTATTGAGAAATAAACTTGGCCTGGAGAGCAAAGTGTCAAAGATGTTTTCCTTCACAATTTTTCCTCCATTATATACCCCATTGCGACGGCTCGTTGAACATGCGCCGGGATAGTTTCTCCGAGTCCGAGCCCCCCTCATAAGGATGTCCGTAGGAATTGTTTGGAGGAATCAATTTTGATTGTAAAAAAAGAATTATTTAGAAATGATATACGGCTCACTAGGAGTACTTAAACAGACAAAAAATATCAAATCAGTTTTCTGGATTCCAAGCCGAATTTTCGTGAATCCATGCATCTCCATCTTCGAGATGATGTACATTTCCTGGATGGATTGGAAACTCGTTTGTTAAAATCGGTTCTCCACTCGATTTTACTGAATCAATGAAGGTGTGTGTTATGAGCAACTGAGTATCTGGGTTTCTCTCAGCTAGACTTTGAATATCATTCGGTTTGTGATGATGATCGGATGGAACCCACTGCGGGAAGCCCATTTCTACAACGGCTATTTGTGAGCGGGAAATAGCATTCTCTAGATTGTCACAAGGACCTGAGTCTCCAGAGTGTACGAGCGAAGCACCATCTAAATGTTCAAATCGATATCCGTGAGGGTCGACAGCATCATCATGGTGGACTTCGAAACGTTCCCAATTCCAATTGTCGTTTGTAGTTCCATGATCACTTTCGATGAACTCAATTGAATCAAGGGCATCATCTAAACTACCTGGAAACGCTAGTTGACAAAGTGTCTGAAAACGCTCTCTGACCCCTTTTGCTCCTACAACTGTGAGGGGTTTCAGCCGTTCTCTATCTGAGATGTATTTTCTCTCAAGGAGTAGAAATGGCAATCCAAAGACGTGATCACCGTGAAGATGAGTGACGAAAATAGTTTCAATTTCAGCAGGAGATATACCAGCAATTCGCAGGCTTGCAAGAGCGGTGGGAGGGGCATCGACGATATGGATTCCATCAAGAATCATGAACGAATGAAGTCGTTGTTTTGGCAGGAAGGCATTGCCCGTTCCTAACAACCTTACTTCGTGGGTCATGGTTTATCCTCTGAGAATCAACTCTTTGAATCCTATGTATGAGGGCTATGGTCGTAAGAGAATGATGATAAGTGTGCCACATTTGGGAAAAACGTCGCGAAGCGATTGGTGAGTTCATGAGTAACTGGTCTGCAAAAAACCCATACGGTTCTAAAATCACAGAATGCTATGTTCTCAACGGAGAGGGCTCCAAAAAAGAGACACGACATATTGTCTTCGATCTTGGCGACTCTGGGCTTGATTACAAAGTAGGAGACGCCTTGGGTGTTCTCCCGGAGAACCCACCACACATTGTTGAGGAACTCATCGAGATTCAAGGGTGGGATAGAAACCATACTGTCACGACTCACAAAGGCGAAAAAAACCTATACACTGCTCTGAAGAAGGACTTCGAAGTACATCAGGCAAACAAGAAATTCGTCCAGTCCCTTGCAAACAAGGTTGTTTCATCAGGAATGAATATCTCCATGAGCATTGTAAAGCGCTCTAGAAACGGAGTTGATTGGAACGCAGAAGAAGAAGGAGATTTACCTCCAGGTCTCACTACAAGTATGCCTTCAGACGATCCAGCCTCTCAAGTAAAAGCAATCCTTTCCGATGCAAAAGAGATTGAAAATTATCTTTGGACTCGCGATTATGTCGACATTATGTCAGAATTCAGTGTGAAGTACTCTCCAGAAGAATTCCTTGAATTAGTCGACCGCCTCAAACCACGTTTGTATTCAATTGCATCCTCCCATGATGCTCATCCAGGATTTGTGGAGTTGACAGTTGGTATCGTCCGATTCAATTACCACGATCGCCAACGTGGTGGCATAACGACTCAATATATGGCTGATGAAGTGATTGTCAATGAAACACCGGTGGGTGTATTCATGTCTCCAACGAAGTCATTCATTCTCCCAGAAGACAAAGAGATCGATATCATCATGGTTGGGCCCGGAACTGGAATTGCACCGTTCCGTGCATTCATGGAACAGCGTGTTCATGACAAAGCAACTGGTCGCAACTGGCTTTTCTTCGGCGATCAATCGGAAAAGACAGAATATTACTACAAGGATGAAATCGAAGGATGGATGGATAGTGGCGACTTGTATCGCTTCACCACCGCTTGGTCCCGAGATCAGGAAGAGAAAGTCTACGTTCAACACCGCTTGAAAGAACACGGGGCTGAAGTGTGGGAATGGTTCGAAAAGGGAGCCTACTTCTACATCTGTGGTGACAAGACCTACATGGCAAAAGACGTTCATAAAGCACTCATTGAAATCGCAATTGAACATGGTGGTATGTCTGAATCAGATGCTACACATTTCATCGAGCAGACAATGATGCGTGAACAAAAGCGTTACCTGCGTGACGTTTATTGAGCATCAACACGAAACTCCCAAAGCGAGTGAGATTCACCGTCGATGTCAATTCGTTTTTGTAAATGTATAAATTGGGATTTTCTTAATGCCCTGGTAATAATGTGAGATTCAACACTTCGGTCATGGTTACGAAGAGCCTCAACGATTTCACGGGTTGTAAGCGGGCCGTTTTTCCGGAGATATCCTACAATCCAATCGGCCTGTTGACGTTGAAGACGCCTTTCTTCTGTCCAACGCCTTCCCATGTACAATTTATCGGAAACATCTGTTTAAACGCCTGTTTGCTGAGAGCATCCTATGCCAGAGGGGCCAGAGATTCACAGAGCTGCTCAGCGATTGAGAAATGCTCTCGAAGGTTCAATAATTACTCATGTGGAATGTCCGTACACAACAATTCAAGGCCAAGAGCATCGGTTTCTTGGAAATCAAGTTATCTCTATTGAAGCCCGCTCGAAAGCCATGCTGATTCACATCGGTGAAGATGTTCTGTACAGCCATAACCAACTTTATGGCCGTTGGACAATACAGAAGAATTCCACAAAAGCCAAGAAAACAAATCGCTCTTTGCGGATAAAATTACAAAATGAAACACATACTGCATGCCTTTGGTCTGCTACAGATATACAGATTATCGAACCTTGGGAAATTGAAGGGCACCCTTACATTGCCAAACTCGGTCCAGATGTCGCAAATATAAATGTTGAATTCGATGATGTACTTGAACAAGTTCAGAACCCAAAATTTAGCAGGAGGCAACTCTCTCACCTTCTTCTGGATCAAGGATTTTTAGCAGGTGTTGGAAATTATCTTAGGAGCGAAATACTCCATTCCGCTCGAATTTCCCCTTCTCGGAAACTAAATTCCCTTTCATCAAAAGAACAACATAATCTCGCACATTCAGCAATTGAAGTTACTCGATTAGCGTTCGACCAGCGTGGGGTTACTGTAGCCAAAGAACTCTATGAACTTCTAAGAGAAAATGGACTCTCTCGTCGACAAGCGAGGCATCATGTATTTACTCGTGATGGATTAGACTGTCACGAATGTAATTCAAGAATTATACATACAAGAATGAGCGGTAGGCGCCTCGATTTCTGCCCCTCTTGCCAAGATTAGATTCGTTTCAACCGGAGTGGTTTCTGATTATACCCATACACCAGGTATCCTGCTGGTTCAATCATGAACTTCTTCGTCATAAATTCCTTTCCAAATTTGGGATGGGGTTGTTCGAAGAGAAGAACAATCCTTGTCGACCAACCGACTGAATCGGTAATCAAACCCTTTGCAGGGTGGCCATCCACCGTTAGAAGCAGTGGTTCAAAATCCTCTTGTCCTGTATCTGTTGGAAAATCGGATTCCATAATTTCGGGCTCGTTGTTGGCATCGTTTCTTTGTGACATATGGTGAAGATAAGGCCTCTCGTATAATAAGTTTATTACTTAATAAGTAAATACTTTGCACTGCTTATTGAACCGCTTTGCTCATAGGGTGTCTTGGATAACATCTGTTCATGGGGTTCTCAAAAGTCTTGATTGCCAACCGTGGAGAAATTGCTCTTCGAATCATGAGAACACTTCGTGATATGAACATTGAAGCAGCCATAATCTACGGTAAAGAAGATCGTCTTTCATTACCAGTACGTCTTTCAGATGATGCTCATTTCCGTGACGTCATCAACCCACTCGATGCCTATCTTGATATCGAAGCAGTGGTACAAGCAGCCAAAGATATGGGTTGTGATGCAGTCCATCCTGGCTATGGATTTCTAGCAGAAAATGCTGGGTTCGTAAAGCGCTTGCAAGAAGAAGGGATTACTTTCATCGGGCCAAGTTCGGATGTAATCACGTTACTCGGTGATAAAATTGAAGCCCGTGCGGCAATGGAAGCAGCAGGTTTACCTACTGCTAAAGGCTCTTCAGAACCCATTTTCGAGGCATCGGTCGCATCAGCTCTTGCAGATGAGATTGGATATCCAGTTATCATCAAAGCAGCTGCTGGTGGAGGCGGGATCGGTATGCAGATTGTTCAAGCAGCTGATGAATTCGAAAATGCTCTGAAACTCTGCCAATCAAGAGCTAAATCTGCTTTCGGTGATTCGCGTGTCTTCGTTGAAAAATACATACAAGGGGCACAACACGTTGAATTCCAGGTACTTGCAGATGGGAACAAAGCGATTCATTTTGGTGAGCGATTTTGCTCTATTCAGCGCCGTCACCAAAAGTTGGTTGAAGAAGGCCCTTGGTTAACTCCAGAAAAGCGTGAAGAAATTGGTGCCCTTGTTTGCAAAGGCGCTGAATCAGTCGGTTACAAAGGCCTTGCAACGTTTGAATTCCTTCGAGATGCGAATGGTGATTTCTACTTTTTAGAAGTAAATCCTCGTGTTCAAGTTGAACATACTGTTACCGAATTAATCACAGGGCACAATCTCGTTGAACTTGGAATTCGAGTGGCTCAAGGAGAATCACTTCCTCTTGCCCAAGAAGATATTACGTGGAACGGGCATTCAATTCAATGCCGTTTGAATGCAGAAGATCCTCGTGAGTTTATTCCGAGCCCTGGACGACTTTGGGAATGTCACTTCCCTTCAGGATTCGGTGTCAGAGTGGATACGCATGCGCATCCTGGTTACGAAATGCCAGGTAGTTTCGATTCACTTCTCGCAAAGTTACTTGTTTGGGGAAGAGACCGTGAAGATGCAATACGTCGAATGAGAACCGCTCTTGATGAAACTGTAATCACAGGCGTCGAGCATCTCATCCCACTTCACCGCCGAATTATGGATGAAACAGATTTTATCAACGGCGACATAACGATTCAATATATTGACATGCATCAAGATCTCTTAGGATAAGGTCGATTCAATGGATGTTCTTATTGTTGGAAGTCTGGCTTATGACAGCATAGCATCACCTCTTGGTTCCGTGGAACATGCACTCGGAGGATCTGCAACATATGCTGGTTTATCCTGTGCCTTCCATCGTAATCGATTGGGCCTAGAATCAGTGGGTCTCGTCGGTGTCGTTGGTTCTGATTTCCGAAAACAAGACCGAGCAATTTTTGATAACGCTCAACTCGATACCCAAGGAATTGAAACCGTCGAAGGAGAAACCTTTCGCTGGGTTGGGTCATATGAGGGGTCAATGGCTCAAGCAATAACACATGAAACCCACTTGAACGTGTTTGAACACTTTGAACCGAAAGTTCCAGAACATGGCCGTAAACCAACCGTGACGTTTTGTGCCAATTTACACCCTGCAATTCAACTCTCAGTTCTTGATCAATCAACACCGGTTCGATTTTCTATTCTTGATTCGATGAATCTATGGATTGACATCGCACACGATACTTTACTTGAAGCGATGAAGCGAGTAGATATCGTAGTCATCAACGATGGAGAGGCTTCGATGCTTGCAGGACAAGAGAATGTTGTAGCAGCAGCAAAAGCAGTTCGAAAGATGGCTTCAATTCCAACTCTTATTGTTAAGAGAGGAGAGCATGGCGTGATTGCTCTTCACGGGGATGAAACAATTGCAATGCCCTCTTATCCCTGTCCAGAGGTCACGGATCCAACGGGATGTGGAGATACATTTGCGGGTGCACTTGCCGCTTGCCTAGCCTCAGGTAAAGGTGAGATGTCAGTTGAAGAGCTTCGAAATGCCTTGACTCATGCTACGGTAACTGCAAGTTTTACTCTCGAAGACTTTGGTACCACTATTCTAGAAACTATTTCACAAGAAGCATATCAGCAACGATACAATTCCTTCTGTGATATTTCAGGAATCTCAATCAAATCGTCGTAATCCATGACGTCCAGATTGCTGGATGGGGGCAATTTCCTGTGATTCAGTTAGTGAACTAAACGAGTCAGGTACTTCCTGCGCCTCATCTCCTTCAGGAATATGTCCATTCATTATTCCAATGAGT
>CAXAHE010000089.1:0-6556 GCA_963968475.1 uncultured Candidatus Poseidoniales archaeon
AACCTCGTGTACGCTCAGTACCTGCTGGCCGAGGCGATCGTATCGTTCGTGTCCAGAAGGAAGCAATTCGCGAGCAAAAAGAAAAAGCACAACGTATGCTCCTCATCGGGTTCGGTGCTGTTGCATTCTTACTCGTTATCGTGGCCATTCCTACAGGAGATATTCTTACTCTTCTCTTTGGTATGTTCTTGCTTATGTTCGGATATATGTTCATTCGCAGCCGACTCGGCTCTGGCGATGAAGGTAGAATTCCAAAAGTTCTCGTCAAGCATGATGCTGATGAACTTCCCCCGTTCGTTGATGCAACTGCAACACTTTCAGGTTCACTACTTGGTGATGTTCGTCACGATCCTTTCCAATCTGGTGGAATGGAAACGCCTGCTCATGACCGTGTCGAACCTGGTGCAATCCATCGAGCAAACAAAGGTGTCCTCTACATCGACGAGATTAATCTTCTTCGTTTGGAAGAGCAGCAAGCACTCCTTACAGCAATGCAAGAGCGTGCTTTCCCAATCTCTGGGCGCAGTGAACGCTCATCAGGTGCGCTGACTAAGACCGAGCCAGTTCCTTGTGACTTCATTCTTATCGCAGCAGGGAATCTTGATGCTATTCAAGGCATGCATCCAGCGCTTCGTAGCCGTATTCGTGGATATGGGTATGAAGTCTACGTAAATTCCGAAATGCCTGATACAAACCGTAACAGAAAGCGATTAATTCGCTTTGTCGCTCAAGAAGTTCGACGCGACATTGGCAGTTCGAGAGAAATACCTCACTTCGAAAAGACAGGAGTAGCTTTGATTCTTCGAGAAGCACAACGCCGTGCAGGTCGTCGAGGAAAACTCTCACTTCGATTGCGTGAACTTGGTGGACTGGTTCGAATTGCTGGTGATTTGGCGGCAGAAGATGGTGCTCCATACGTTACCGATGCTCATGTTCTTGCAGCACGTTCAATCGCTAAACCACTTGAGCAACAAGTCGCTGACCGAATGATTGAACGCAGACAAGATTACGCACTTGTTGTTAATTCTGGAAACCGAATTGGAAGAGTGAATGGTTTGGCCGTTCTTGGCGCTAATTCAGGCCTTTCTGATTTCTCAGGTATTATGCTTCCAGTTGAGGCTCTCGTAACACCCTCTCAAGGTGGTGGTGGAAAGATTCACGCTACTGGTGGTTTGAGTGATCTTGCTAAGGAAAGTGTAACCAACGTGAGTGCAGTAATCAAGAAACTAACTGGGAAAGACATTTCCGATTATGATATCCATATCCAGTTCGTAGATACACACGGTGTCGATGGCGATTCTGCTTCAATTACGATTGCAACTGCGATTATATCTGCTCTTGAATCAATCCCAATCCGTCAGGATTTGGCTATGACAGGTTCACTCTCCGTTCGTGGTGAAGTGCTGCCAATTGGTGGAGTAACTGCGAAGATTGAAGCTGCTGCACGTTCTGGAGTCAAGACCGTGATTATCCCACGTGCGAACATGCAAGACGTACTCTTGGATGAGGAATTCGAAGGGAACGTGGAAGTTATTGCAGTCGATACACTCGATGAAGTCATGGAGCACGCATTGATTACTCACGACCAGAAACAGAGCCTCGTCGATAGATTAGGTTCAGTTATCGACCGGTTGACACCCGGCCTTTCAGGTGCTACAAGCACGATTTAGAACTGCGGTCTTATCATCGAATTCATACGTAGGGTTTCCTCGCCTTGAATATGGACGAATACAGAGAGCCGGCCAATCGCATTGATGCGAGTAAAGGCGCTTTGTTTGTACTCTTCCTCGTAACCATGATCGATATGATTGGATTTGGAATCGTTATACCGTTTCTAACCTATCTTGTTGAAGATTTAGCAGGTGAGCAAGATGCAGCATCAATAGGGATTTGGGTGGGTCTTTTAATGACCTCATATTCTGCTGCACAATTTCTGTTTTCACCAATATGGGGCGCTCTCTCCGACCGCATTGGACGTAGACCAGTCCTCATGATTGGACTTGTTGGCAATACCGTATTTTTTACAATGTTTGGACTTGCCAACACTTTGCTAATGGCTCTCATAGCCCGCTTCCTTGCAGGTGTCTTCAATGGTAATATTGCAGTGGCTCGAGCATACATTGGTGACGTAAGTACTCCTCAACAACTCGCAACTCGGATGGGCATCATCGGAGCTGCATTTGGCCTTGGATTCACGATTGGTCCATTCCTTGGAGGAGAACTCTCTGCACCTGCAGAACGTTGGGATTTGTTCAAAGATACTATTTTCGAAACATATCCCTATCTGTTACCTTGTGTTTTGGCAAGCGTTCTATCGATTATCTCTCTCCTCTTTGCATTCAAATCACTCCCAGAGTCATTGCCAGAAAATCGACGTGTTATCGATAAATCACGTTCATGGGGCGCAACTATGAAGAGTTCTTTTAGCAACGTAAAGGCTATGATTGGAACCAAACAAATAGGTTCTGTGATGTGGGTTACCTTCCTCTTCATGTTTGGTTTTACAATCATGCACGCAGTCTTCATCCTTTACACACAAATGGATCCCTCGTCTGGCGGATTAGGATTTAATGAAGCAGATAATGGTAGAATCTTTGCACTCATTGGGATACTTGGTATATTCACTCAAGGTGGTTTGATTGGACCGTTATCTAGGAAATACGGAAGTGTCTTTATTCTGCGATTAGGGACGGTTCTAACTGGTATTGGTCTGGTTATGGTTCCATATTCGCAAGCTGAATACATGTGGGTTTGGCTCTTTCCAATTACTGGATGTATTGCGATAGGGAACGGACTATTCCAGCCTTCTTCAAGCACCTTGCTTACTGCTATTTCCCGTCAAGATGGTTATGAGTTAGGGACTGTAATGGGCGCTCAAGAATCCCTGTCATCGTTTGCACGTATTCTGGGTCCTCTCACAGGCGGATTTGTTTGGACTAAAACCGTTGGACGGACAGATTTCTTTGATTATCACACTGCCTTCCATCTATGTGGAATTCTAATGCTGTGTGCATTCCTTCTCTCTTTACGAGTTTCTTTCCAACCTTCATGGATGCAATCAGAGGAATAACTTTCTTCACGTTAGATTGAAACGTGTAACGGTCGAGAGCCGTACATGGACGATACGCTCTCAGTCTTCGACAACAATACCTTCCATCGTCGACTTGGTGGCTTGACATTTGCAGTCATTTTACTGACAGTGCTCACGATTTGGATGATTGAACTTGAAGGAGTTCTCCAACCATTTTTCATCGCTTTAGGAATCTATTTCGTCTTGAAGCCTGGTTCCGATTATCTCTCAAAAAATGGATTCCCGCTCGGCCTATCCTACCTCACAATGGTTCTCTTGATGCTGTTAGTCATCGTATCTGCAGGTTATGTTGCCTACGATCAGGCAAGTGATTTGGCGAATGATGATGATAAGATTGAGGACTATAACAGTAAACTCAACAAACGTTGGCAGAAAATAAAGGCCGCTCCACTGGTCGGTTCTTCTATCTCGGATTCACTCAATTCTACGAACGGAACCTTGTCAGAAGATTTAGCAGAAATGGGCCTCTTATCGAAAGACTCTCAAGTGTCTGATCTGATAGGTGATATGGTCGCAAGTGTTGGAGGGCTATTCGCAACCAGTCTTACCGTTTCCTTCTTCCTCATCTTCATTATCTTCGAGGCGAATTTACTTCCAGGAAGAATCGAGAGAGCATGGCCAGGGGGCGTCTCTGGTAAAGTACAAGATGTGCAAATTCAAATCCAAGAGAGCATCAATACCTACGTTGTAGTCAAGACTGGTGTGGGTATTGGCACCGCAGCAATCACGGCAATTATTCTCTGGAGTTTTAATATTGATTTGTGGTTCACATGGGCATTGCTGACATTCATTTTCAACTACGTTCCATACATTGGATCACTTATTGCAACAATTCCTCCAATTATCCTAGGTATTATCGTCGCACCGACCGCTTTCTCGCTTATTCTTATGACTGTTTTATTATTAGTTAATCAACAAGTATGGGGTAATATTATCGAAACAAAATGGGCAGGACGTGCTTTGGATCTCTCCCCAGTATTGCTGCTTCTTGTTACTGCCTTTTCCTTCTGGGTATGGGGCATTATTGGCATGATTCTGGCTATACCATTCACTGTTATCATCAAGATTGTGCTTGAAAACATCGAACCAACGAGGCCAATTGCCATTCTGTTATCTGAGCGTGCTCCATCAATTGATGAGGCTTGGCAAGAAGCAATGAAGGATGGTCATATCTCGAATCATGAAAGTCGTACTCTAGCTGAATTACAACGTGTTCTAGGCCTTAGTGACAATGCCATGGCCCGAGTCGGGGCAAAGCACGCAATAGAGCGTAGTCTTCGAAGAAACAGAATTACACCTGAGCAATTTTCCTATGTTGAGGCTGCAACCGATATGCTCTCTGATGATAGTTATGGTCTTCAGTTGAACAGTTTTAACATCGATTCAGGCAGACTGTCAAAGGCGAATCGAATAATTCTTGAGCGGATTAAGAACGCTCTGGATGAAGAAGAGTAATCAGAGAATCTCTGTTAGAATTTTCTCAAGTTCTGTGTTGATCATGAGGATGAGTGTTCCAAATTCTGGTGGGATATTTGGGTCTTCATACAATTCTTCAAGTTTGGATTGAGACATAGCAATACGAACGTCGAGTTTCTTCCCTTTGTTCAATAACCAGTTCTCACATGTCTCTTTTGCTTGCTTACGAATGTTCCTTGGAACCTTAGGATCATCGATTTGGTTGATGACAGTTGCTACTTGTTGTAGTCTTGTTTCTACGTCCATAATGCCATCTCCACGGAAAACCGCTCTACTCTTGTCTTGTTGTGGGCCGTCTTTAAGTTCATTGGCGACATGGACAATACAATGGATGTGGATTCTGACCTCGTTCTCGGTTGGTCAAGACTGGGTGTTCTCATCATTTGTATGGGGTGGGCTGCATGGTTCGATCATAACGAGCGAAGAGTTTCGAATGACCATTGGATTGTTTGGACAAAACCAGTGATTTTCATTTGGTCGCTGGACTTATTGATGCAAGGTGCCCACTGGAGTATTTGGTTGACAGCCTCCGCAATCATCGCTTTTGCTAGCGGTTCTGTAATAGGTCGGCCGACATTAAAGGATGCGAGAGCTGGAAATCGAATGGATCAAATGGTTCTTGGCTGGTATCTCATCTCAATTATTGGTTTAGTTGCAGGTGCTGTACAATTTTCTTCAAGTCATCCTTTGGATGTTCTCTTAGGAGACGTGACTGGCGATGCAGCGCTTTGGTGGTCCTACATAGGGGCTCTTTTCGTTCTCTTCGTGATCGATTTGGGCTGGAGAATGCGTTTCATTCATGGAGGTGCAGATGCAAAGGCTCTGATGTGGGTCACCCTACTCTTCCCTTCATGGGGGGAACTCCCTATACATTCAGAAGTGTATATGGATGAAGTGATTCTTCATCTTCCACCATCGTTGAGTTTACTTATTTGGGGCGGATTATTCTTCTTGTTTATTCCATTCATCTTGCTTGTTCGTAATGTTGCAGCAGGAAATATTCGAACATTAAGTGATTTAACAATGGCTTGGATTGCTCTCTCAGTTCCGCTTAGCACAGTCCAAGACAGACATGCTTGGCTTCTCACAGATACAATGGAACTGCCAAATGGAGATTTGAAAATCTATCATCGGAGAAGAGCACCACGCCAATCTCCAACGGCTGATGAGGTTCAGGCGCATATTGAAAAGTTGAAACATGAGGGTGTAGAACAGGTATGGGTTAGTTTGAAACTACCTTTGTTACTGTTCTTATGGCCAGCGATATTGCCATTATGGTTGTTCGGTGATCCAATGGCACTGGTCATCCCAGTGCTATTACCTTAGATCAAACGCCCTTTCGTTCCATATTTTTAGCACGGAGTCCTTTGTAGCTACACTTTCTGCAGCGTGTGGCTCTCCAAGCATTACGTGCATTGCACTTCATGCAAATCTTAACTCGAAGCAAGCGCGCTTCTGCTTCAGGGAATCTAGCCATGTCGTTGCGACCCACTTCCTCTATTTAATCGCAACCACCTAATTGGACAATACATGATGCCATCTTTGAAACCCTATCAGTCCATCCGAGTGATATGCGCATTGTGAGGTTGCCTGGCATTCATCATGATGCAAATGCAACTCTTCTCATTGGTGAGGAAACTGCGCTACTCATTGATTCTGGTACTGCCTGGTATCAGTTATTGCAGGAGGAACGAATTCGAGGTCAACTCGGAGATACGATCTCACTAAGCAAAATCATTCTTACTTCGAGAAGATATCCCTTTAGTGGGGGCTCCAAAGCCCTTTCTGAATCATTTGGAATACCTGTTTTCATTCATGAAGCAGCTCAGATGTCGCTTGAAAGTGGAGATTTTTTCACCACATGGGCAAATCGATATGATTCCGATATGCCAGTTGTATCTACAGAACCAATTAATTTCTCAGAACCCCTTCGATTGGATAATTCAGTCATTGAATTACTTGAAACTCCTGGCCCAAGTTCCGATAACA